>JACZXR010000318.1 GCA_022571535.1 Deltaproteobacteria bacterium
ATGATCTTCGGTCTGCAACTATACTGGAGGTGAGTTGCCGGTTCGCACTACAAACAGGTCTTTGTTGCGGCCTGATGTGCATTAGTGAGGATTTTTGGGACTGATTAATTTCGGATCGGGGTTAATTTCGAGGGGATGCTATGGAGAGTCAAGAATTTGTAAAGGAATTAGTGGACACCGTAAATGCGTTCTGTCGAACCCTAGATGACCGGCCCCCCGCCTATAGCTATATTCCCTTGAAGACTGACGAAGAGCGAGTCCGAGTGATGCAGAGTCGGTTATTCAACGAGCTTCGGGCGGCTGATCTCTTCGGCACCTGGCTAAGGACGACGCCGGAGTTTGAGGTCAAGACCTTGATGGCGAAATCGGCTGGTGAAGAGATGGTTCACGCGGGGCTTCTGGCTAATCGGATTCGGGAATTGGGGCATGAGCCCTTCGATTACAGTCCCCTGCCGGCTCAGACGGCGATGTTCAACGCTCTGGAGGGGCTTACGGATACCTGTCAGCGCATCGCCGGCTTCTCCCTTGCAGGAGAGTCCGTTGCAACCTATTTGATTCAAAAATCGCTTCAGGCGCAATCGGTGCCAGAGTGGATCAAACAGCCATATCGCCGTATCTCTAGCGATGAAGAGACCCACGGGAGTATGCCCCAGGAGATCCTGAAGCGCTATGCGACGACGCCCGAACGACAGGACGTGGCCCGCCGGGCTGTAGCCATGCGTCTTGTGCTCTTCGGCGAATACCTTTCCAGCCTTGATCGGTGGTCGATGGGAAAAGGACCCTGGTAGTTTTTCTATATATAACTACAAAGCGGCGACCTTTTTCCGCTGGAGACGCTGCCACGTACTGATGATTTCCTGCGAAGAGGCTACCGTGCCAAAGTGCCTGCGCATGTTTTTCAGCGTAGCCTCGTGCATCTGGGGATCATAGGCTGCTGCACAGTCCTCAACCATCGTCACATAGTAATCATACATGAAAGCATCCCTGGCAGTTGTCTCCACGCAGACATTGGTGGCGACTCCAGTGACTAATACGCTTTCTACGCCTCTTGCCTTTAGGACGGTATTCAGGTCTGTGTTGATGAAGGCGCTGTAGCGGTGTTTAATTACAATCCTCTCATGGGGTAGGGGAGAGATCCCTTCGTAAAATTCCGCTCCCCAGGAATCCTGCCTACAGGTCTCTGGTTTCCTACCATCGGGTCTGCGATAGAGCCAGGAAGGGGAGTCGGTCCAATCACTGTGAGTGGTCTGGATGTAGACGATAGGGAAGTCGACCTTACGGGCTTCCTCAATCAGATGAAGGAGTCTTGGGACCATCTCCTTGGCTGCTGTGACGTTGTTCCCTCCCTTTGCAGCCGCTCCCTCGGGACTGCAAAAGTCATTTTGAACATCCACGACTATCAGACATGCCAGCGCGATGTCGCACTTCTCTTGTAAAGTCTTGAGTATTCTCATGGGTACCTCCTGAACGGCTTTTTAGTCTCGGGCCCTTTGTCTTTAAATACACAACCCATCGTAAGTTGTTTTCCAGACAAACTTATCTCAAGGCCTCGCTATGTGTCAACTGTCGCGTGTCCCCATGAAGATAAAATTGGGAGAGGCGATGTGGCCTTGACATCTGTCCTGGATTAAGGGAAGAATAACTCCACCTCTATACGGGGAGAGGTGAACTATGGAGAAAATAGCTGGAATCGTTACAGGCGTTACCCTTCCTGAAATCTATTACTTTCTCATGAAATCGGGGTTTTTTCTTATCTTCTCAGGAGCGATTCTTTACCTCCTTTTGTTTGCGACTTATCCCCCAATTCACGATGTCTTCCATGATTTTCGCCATTCGCTAGCTATCATTCCTTGTCACTGACCAGAATACTGATCCTATACTTTTTTCTCCTCCTCTCGTCCTCGGCCATTGCAACCGCCGGGGCGACTGTCGGGCAGATCGGGCTTCAAACTTTTCCTGCACTTGACAGTGTTTACCCACTCTCTGTGCCCGTCAGATTCGTGCTGATGAATTCAGACGCCGTCGGAAAAACACTCGAGGGAACCAGGTTTCATATTCGTCTCTATGCACCCCCGCCAGGTCGCTTCTTGTCGACAGATTATCCCCTTGTCGAGAAGACCCTCCTCATTGAGATGGATCTTGTTGCCGCTCAAGGGGCGGCAATTTGGGAATATGTTTTTCCGATCCGCGGAGTTTACCGCCTGGAGGTGGCCGCGTCAAATGGGACGGGAAAATAGGTGACCGCGATCTTTCCTCTCCGCATCAGGGAGAACAGGACCAAGCTTCTCTATCTGGGTGTTTTTGTAGTTTCTCTTTTTATCTTTGGCGTTGTTGTGGGAAGGCTGTTTACTACCCCGAATAAAAAAGGCTATTTAAAAGTCGGTCTTCTCTTGGTAATATGCGCATTGCTCGTTGCTGCCGTCAAAGGTAATGAGCCTCGGGTAAAGGAAACCGGTAACAAGGGGCCTTTGCTCAGGCTTGAGATCAGTCCTCCCAGAGTAGGCCGGCCAAGCGATATTCAGTGGCGTCTTTCGGAGGGTGAAACGGAGAGGCTGCTACCGGGTCGTCTTACGCTCGCCATCACGCATCTTGAAAAAGATAAGCGACTCTTTTTTTTAGATAAGATACCAACGGATGGGAATTTTAATTTGAAGTTTCAATTTACAGACGCCGCCCCACATCGGGTCAGCAGCTCTGCCGAGGTGGAAGGGTGGGGGCCGATCCGGTCCGAAAGTAACGTGACGGTAACCAGCGCAAGTCCTCCCCGGGACGTCACTGTCTGGACTCTTTTTTTGTTCCTGTGTATCCTTGCTCTTGGGCTTGTGACCGGTAGAATCAGCCGGAGTTGGAAGAAATAGACTTGCCTAAACATATTGGAAAAACCCCAAGAAGGTGACATTACCGCGCTTGACTTCTTACCGTCTCGAATCTATGAAATGAGAGAGAGTTTACGACAAGAGAGTTGAAGGGATTTAATCCATGATCGATCTTTATACTTGGATAACGCCTAACGGGCGCAAGATCTCTATCATGCTTGAGGAGGTGGGTCTGCCTTATGAAGTTCATCCCATCGATCTCCAGAAGGGCGAGCAGTTCGCGCCTGATTTTCTTGCGATCAGCCCTAATAACAGGATCCCTGCAATCATCGATCGTGAGGGACCGGGTGGAAAACCATACAGCCTTTTCGAGTCAGGCGCCATATTGATGTATATTTCGGAGAAGGTGGGAAAACTGGTGCCGACCGAAATGCACAAGCGCTATGAGGTCATCCAGTGGCTGATGTTCCAGATGGGTGGTGTTGGCCCTATGTTTGGCCAGGCCCATCACTTCATTCACTCTACATCGGAGAAAGTCCCGTACGGGATCGAGCGCTATAGCAAGGAGACAAGACGGCTCTATGCGGTGATGAACAAACGTCTGGAGGGCAGCGAATATCTCGCTAGCGAATATTCGATTGCCGACATCGCCACCTATCCGTGGGTAGCTCGTTATGTGCGGCACCAGGTTAAATTAGAAGAGTTCCCAAATGTCAAACGCTGGTTCGATACCATAAGTGCTCGCCCAGCAGTGCAGCAAGGCATGGCTGTCCCGAAGGACTGACCGGTTTCTCCGATAAACATTTTGATTCAATGTAAACCCCGCCTCTTGAGGCGGGCACAGAGCCGATGGGGTTTCCAAAGGGGAGAAGCGGTAGCTCTCCCCTTTGGTCGAACACGGGGATTCAAACCCCGTGTTCGATATAACTTGATCGTCATCGTCATTTTCTAATGGGCGATCGGTCTCGAAATGTCCAGTTATCCAAAGAAATCGCTGTCTTGCAAAAATCAATGGTGGTGATAAATCTCAAGCTACTCCATAAGAAATTAGAAATGTAGGGAGGTGATAATCTTGATTGTCGTTT
>JACZXR010000319.1 GCA_022571535.1 Deltaproteobacteria bacterium
TGTTTTCCCCGTACCACCTGTCGAGCCCTCAACCTGTCTTCGACCATGACCCTTCGACTATGCTCAGGGTCATGGTGAGGGACTCGAACCATGAGGCTCAGACCCGAAGAGAGCATGAGCCACCTGTCGAGAGCCTCTAGCTCGAACGAAAGGTAGCATTAAGATCGAACGACAGCACGCCCCAAGCCAATGGCGTAAATCGTGGTACTGGCTTTACCTCAAAATAAACTCAAGAGTAGCTCGCCTGAAAGGCTATTCTTCCGATCCTCGCCACCGAGTGGAACCTGGTTCAAAATGAGTCACCCGTTGTACACTGATATGCTCTAAAAAGCC
The DNA here is from genome assembly GCA_022571535.1 of Deltaproteobacteria bacterium. Taxonomy (GTDB): domain Bacteria; phylum Desulfobacterota; class Binatia; order UBA9968; family CAXXLF01; genus JACZXR01. Next base: position 334 of record JACZXR010000319.1, read on the forward strand.
AAAATCTCATGCATACCAATCTGCCAGTTTGCCTTTTCATATTAATAATCAGCACTTACCTTAGTTGGCACAGGCATTGCACAAATAAATCATATTATAAGATCACAAAAATTAATGGTCAGTTGTGAAGAATGAGTCCAAGGATCAAAAATAACAGCGGGTTTACCCTTATAGAGATTCTCATTGCTATCTCCCTATTATCCATTGTCATGCTGGGGTTGGCGCTCATGGCAACGGCCGCTGTGCAGCAAGGCGACTTTGTCAGAAATCGGACGATTGGCATCACACTCGCCCGAGACAAAATAAATGATCTCAAGAGACTGGCCCTAAGCACTCCTCTAAGCAGTGCCAACAACAATAGCGAAACCGGCATCGACGCATATGGGGTGGAAGGACAAGGAAAATTCAACAGGATAGTGACAATTACCGGTGGACCTGGTCAGCTAACCACATTGAACGTCACTCTGAACTGGACCGACTACAAGGCTAACACGTTAACACAAACAATACTGTTGAAGCAGTAAGTATGTTCCACAAGCACACACGAGAGTCAGGGCTAACTTTGGTAGAACTACTCATAGGGGTAGTCCTGTCTTTGATCGTACTTATCGGCGTCCATTCCCTATTTGTTTCTCAGACTAGGGCATATTCACTCAGCAATCAGATTATGGATATGCAGGGTACTGCAAGATTCGCGCTCAATCTCATTGTAAGCAATCTTCAAATGGCGGGATATGACCCACAGGCTTCAAATATGGTCGGCATTACCGCTTATAAGAATAATGATTTTACACCCACCAATGACCCTGCACTCTCCCTCGGTACTGATACTCAACTCTACTTCACAGTAGACAGTGATGGTGATGGGGTCATAGACAACAATGACAGCGAGCGATTCGGGTTTAGGGTCAATTCTGGCAGGCTTGAGACTGCAGTCATTTCAAACCTCGATGGCAGAATAGCTTCCTGGCAGCCCGCTCTCGATAATATTGAATTCATGACAATCTCTTATACTTATGCCGACGGGAATTCCAGCATAGTCGTAGGCCTGCCGGATAATAGCCTCACAGGTAGAAACTTTAATAATATCAGAAGTGTAACTGTGTCCTTGCGGGTAAGAGCAAGTTTACGTGATCCTCATTATACAGATCAAACATTCGGCGACAGTTATCGAAGGATCTATTTGTCGGGAGAAGTGTTTCCGAGAAATCTTGGGTTCTAAACGGGACAAACGAACGATGAGAAATAGTCTCAGAAAAAGTCCCATTTATCCTGTTCAAAATGAGAAAGGCATAGCACTGGCGGTCGTCATTGGGACAATGGCCATCCTCCTACTACTGGGAGGTACGACCCTCAAAATGGCCAGCACAGAAATTCAGGTGAGTGGCAATTATCAAAGCGCCGTTCAGGCACTCCACGCTGCTGAGTCCGGGGTAGAGTCGGTGTACCACGCCTTCGAACAGGGGGATACAAACGGGGATGGAATAGTAAATGGTCTTGATCTGCCAAACGCAATTAACGACCTTGATGGCAACGGGACGATTGATTTCGTACAGGCCTTTATCGACAAAACCGATATTGGCTCCGATGCCAATCGGCTCACGGTGAACAGTGGAAATACACGGGCGCTTATATGGGTGGATGCGTCAAAGGCCCCTACCCGAGTCTTTATTCACTCACGTGGAAATCCAGCCGGGACAATCACTCAGAAAGAGGTCACCCTTACTATTACTACCTCTGGGGTGAATATCAGCTTTGGCGCTCTTAACAATGCCACATAAAGAACCATAACCTATAGGTCGATATCAAATGCAAAAAAATGTATCCAGGATGATACGTGAAGCAACAGTGTTTCTTTTTTTTCTAATTGTACTTGACGGCGCCTTTAGCAGCATACCCTTCCACTGGTTGGGATCATCCCAGGTGTTTGCCGATCACTATGACCCGGAGTACGTCGAGCCCATAAATACCCAGTGCAGTAAAGACGGCAAGATTACACTGGATGCCTCCAGATCGTCAGTTCCTCAGTCAGGGACAATCTGGTCGAACACCGACCTCATCTCCGGATTGAACGCCAAGAAAAACATTCATGTGGGTTTAAAAGCAGACTCCGGTATTACCACTATCATAAACGCACCTGGCAGTGATGGGCAGTTGTCGGAGACCTCAACTGAGTTTGACACTAGCAAACAGACCTTTACTAATCTGAAACACCCTGATTACTCTGGGGGGGTTGATCCCCTAACCTATTTTGACAATTCATCCGGCCAGCTTTTTGATTTTGGGCGTTACAAGGCGGCGGCCATTGCTACAAGCAATACTCTTTCTTGGAGCGAGTTCGAGACGAAGGTGGAAAATAATGAGCAGATGTATGGGATCGTCTATGTCACACTCGACGCCACCGAAGGGACAAAAAAACTGGAAACCGGTAGCGTGAATATTAAAGGGACGCTGGTTATAAATCTGATCAACGGCGCATCTAACTACAAGATGTTTGTCAAAGTGCCGATCAATGTAAACCCTGTCATAAGTCCGACGACCAACACGGCAATCATCAGTCCCGCTGACTTCGATAACTGGACCAGCGCCGCAGCGTCAAGGACAAACACCTCCGATCCATTCCCGTGGCCCAGTGGATATACAAGCGGCTGGAATGACGTGGCCACCTTTAACAGCGGCTCGAAAGACCCGAGGGGCAAAACCCTTTCTGGCTATGAGTCATTTGGACCATACGAGGACATGCCTGCCCTGATGTATTCCGGGGGTATTGTGGATATTCATCACGAGGCCAACATTTCAGGAGTCGTCTATACACCTGATTTTGTTGAGATCGAGCAGAAGAAAAAAAATAACGAGGTTCAGTATATCAACGGAGCAATTTTTGCAGGGAACGGACTTTACCTGGAATCTAATGACTGTAGTGGGGGAATTGCGGTAGTATATGATCCTGATACATTGGACTTTCTCAAAGTCAGCCCTTCTCCTTCGTCAATGAAAAGAGCCTCGTTGAATATAGAGTAGGTCGATAGCCCTAACCGAGGGCTGGTATATCCCTCCATCTCTGTCCACTTCCACACAATACTCAGTGCCGTTCCTTCATGAGTTATGATTTGAGGACCTTTCCCGTTGCTCCCCTGGGGAGCCGTTCTAGGAACGCCAAGTGTCGAGGGTATTTGAAGGCGGCCAGGCGCTCCTGGCAATAGGAGATGATCTCCTCGCCAGTAGCCTTTGCCCCTTGCTTGAGGGCTACGAAGGCTGCTACCTCCTCTCCCAGGTCAGGATCTGGAGATGCAACCACCGCCGTTAATAAAAAATGCCTACCGTAAGACAGCCAGAGCGTCGCCCACGATCACGCCCGAGCCCGCCGGCAACACGAAGAGAGGATTGATCTCCAATTCAGCTATTCGTTCCTGCCACTGGCAGGCGAGTTGCCCAACCTGGCACAGGACTTGTGCCAGTGCCTCCAGGTCGGCAGCCGGGCGGCCCCGGAAAGCCGTCAGGATGCGGTACCCGCGAATCCTCCGGATCATCTCCCGGGCCTCGTCCAATGTCAGTGGAGCCGGACAG
>JACZXR010000320.1 GCA_022571535.1 Deltaproteobacteria bacterium
CTGAGAGCAGTCAGAACCCTCGATTCCGTTTACCAAACTGACACCAACACTGACACAGTGATGGTGGCTGATGTCGATGGAAGGCCAGGAGTACCATACTGACAATAGCCCCGTTTTTCGCAGGCTTAGAAACTTCAGACTGGTAAGTAAACTATAACTACCCTATAACCTACTCCAACCTATCGCAAAGTTCACAAAGACTGACGGGTCTTTTCATTGACTTTCAGACGGCTGGCTGTTCCAATGAAATGCACAAGATGACAAAACAGGGGAAAGCCCTGTACACCAACTAGAGTTATTTTTCATTTCTCCTCTCCTCTTGGCAGGGCTTTTCCCCCTAGGTCACCAGCTTGGGTGGACTATGAATTTCGGACTATCTCACACCTCAACCTCTTTGATTTCTAAAAATAAGGGTGAAAGGAAAACCATTTCACCAAAAAATGTAGTTCATTTATATGATCTATTAGGAATAACACCTCTTGCAGGCATTCAAGACTACACTGAAGGAATTTATGATGGAGATCCTTCCATACCGTACGATACTGCACAAAAAAATCAGCATAATTATCTATTAGATGAACTTGGAGCTGGAGAGGGATTTAGACTTTTAGAAGTGGGGTGTGGCCTTGGAACTCTACTTGAAACAGCTAAAGAAAGAGGAGTTATAGGTACCGGAATCACAATTTCAGAAGATCAAGTTTCAAAGTGCAAGGCAAAAGGACTAAATGTTCATTTGTTAAATTACAAAGACCTTCCTGATGAATTTAATCAGTCTTTTGATGGGATTATTGCCAATGGGTCTTTAGAACATTTTTGTCAGCCTGAAGAAGCAATGGCTGGAAAGCAAAATAGTATTTATAAACATATGTTTAAAATATTTGCTGGAGTTTTAGATTCTGATTCTGATTCTCAAAGGGTTGTCACAACTGCAATTCATTTTCGAGGCAAGCATATCGATCCAAGAAAACTTTTGAGAAACCCATTTTTACAAATATTTAATCCAGAGAACTTTCATTTTTCAATTCTTCATCGTGGCTATGGGGGGTATTACCCCATAAGGGGGCAATTAGAGGCATGTGCAAGTGGAGAGTTCACACTTGTCAAGGAAGTCGAGGCAACAAAAGATTATCGTTTTTCTGCGGATCATTGGCGCGAAAAGTTAAAAAAAGCAATCCAGAGAGGTTCTAATTTCGAACTCCTGGTTCTGACATGATGCCAAGAGCAATTAATTTTGGGATGAGCTCACCAAAACCATGAATCAGTATTTTTGGGCCAGTCGATATAAGGGTTTCCTCGTCGTTATACGAATATTCCGTTGAAAGCGCTGCCGTACAAACCTCAAGTTGATTCCCTCCCACGGTACAGGCCTCGAGATTATTCCCCGCCCGGATATAAGAAGCTGTCCCCGTTAGAAGCACAACTTGCAGTTTCTTAAATTGATGCTGTCTAAAGAGATGATAAATACCCTGCTCCTTCATAAAATAGGTTTGATCTCTATCAACGATCTCCTCGAAGTACTCTCCTATTCCATGATTCTCCATCGCTTGATGCTTATAACGCCTCCCGCCGGTTGTCATCAAGATGTTCCCTAACCCGGCCTCCTGCGTAGCTCGAAGGGAATCTTCGATTCCGGGAACCAGGCCGGGGGGATCCGTGTCATAACCGTGCTTTCTGGCTATCTCCAACGCATGGTCTCTAATTTCCTGTCTTTTTTGCTCATTGAAAATTGTACGATAGTCTCTCTTGTAGTCTTTTTCAAAAACCAACGGAATCAAGAATAGGTCGAACGGTCCATCGGCTATTTTCCTCAACTGTTCAAAAGAGAGGGGGGCTTTTTTATAGCGTACCAGCACTTCATTGGAGATCACATAGACTCTTTGAATATCAGTCTCAACAGTATCTGACATGGTGCGGACCAAATACATCTTGGTTGCCATTTTTGAATTATTCATTTTCAAACACCGTCCCCGATAAATTTTCTCTCGGCTCTGAATCTGACCCGAAGCAAAGTATTTCCGAATTCGTTCCCCTCCTAGCGCCGCTTGTACTGTTCCGAGCCCCACAGATTGGCCCACTTCTCGTCATCGATCTGTCCCGGATCATCCCTGAGCTTTTCCATATCCTTCATCACAGCAGGGCGCTGCCCGATCGTCTCGAACCAGCGGTTGAGGTTAGGGTAGTCGGCAAGGTCCTGGCCCTGGCGCCCGTGCAGCCTGATCCATGGGAAGACCGCCATGTCGGCGATCGAGTAGTCGCCGGCGAGATAATCGTGATCGGCGAGGTGTTTGTCCAGTAGGGGATAGATGCGCCCGGCCTCGTTTGTATAGCGTTGGATGGCGTAGGGGATCTTCTCGCGTGCATAGGCGCGGAAGTGGTGCGCCTGGCCGAGCATCGGACCGACCGTCCCCATCTGGAACATCAACCACTGCAAGACCTCTGAACGGCGGCGCGGCTCCTTGGGCAAAAAGCGTCCGGTCTTCTCCGCCAGATAGATCAGGATGGCGCCCGATTCAAAAACCGAAAAGAGCCCCCCTCCCGGTCCGTCGTGGTCAACCAGTGCCGGGATCTTGTTGTTCGGGCTGATCTTGAGGAACTCCGGATCGAACTGCTCCCCTTTACCGATATCCACCCAGTGGATAGTATACGCGATGCCCGTCTCTTCGAGCATGATATGGACCTTCTGCCCGTTCGGCGTGGCCCAAGAATAGAGATCGATCATTTAAACTCCCCAGTAACTCTGACAGGCGGCAAGGTTACCTTACCATAATGTGAAAAAGCCTACTCTCTCACCAATCTACGTAAAATTCAATAAACAGAGCCTGAGCCCGTTTCCGGCCGATCGGGGCTAACCTCCGAGTGAGATAGCAACTGTCCCTGCAACCACAGAGCAGGTGCCTAATACTGTGCGAAAAGTAACCTGTTCGAGCTTGCGCAGAAGAACGACTGTCCCAATCAGGACCCACATTGGCACGGTACCTATAATAGGGGATACAATCACAACAGGACCTGCACCCATTGCGGTATTGAATAAAAAGACCCCCAGGGTCTCAAACAGCGCAGCCGCCATGAAAGGCCACATTGCCTTACGATTCCAAACCGGCTGCTGGGGAGGCCTCACCAGGGCCAGATAGCCGACTAAAGTGAGAAGCGAGACGATACCCACCAGGGCGGCAAAGAAGAGTGGGTAGTTTGAAATACCCAGCGCATAGCGAATGATCGGATGGGCTAGTCCTGCGAGAAATGACGCAGCCAAAGGGAACAAAACGTACCATCGACGAGATGAGGAAAGCCTCTCCCCGGGCTGCCAGGAAATAATAACGATACCTAATACCGCCAAAAACGTCCCCATGAGGACGACACGGCTCGGCTCTTCATGCAGCACCGTTATCGCAATGAGGACGCTAAACAGAGGATGCGCGGATCTCAGAGTACCACTGCGGGAGGCCCCGATCTTGGCTATTCCTGTATAGGTAAGAAGTCGCATGACCGGCATTAGAAACCCTACGATGACAAATAAGACCACCGCGACAGTCGAAACTTGAGGGATGCCGCCAGTGAGAAAAACGATGGCCGACAGGGACACCGCGTGAATGACCAGGGATATGCAGGTCATGGTTATCGGGGTGGAAGTCGTCATCCCCAGCCGTGCTGAAATGGTGCTCGCGGCGTAAGAAATAGCAGAGCTTAGAGCAAAGAGTTGTGCGGACATGCCAAAAGTCCTAGCCCGTATCGGTCCGAAATGAAACCCGTTCAAATATCCGAGCCTGAAGAGCGATCCAAGGGTCAATGCCATACCTTAAACCCACTTTCCTCGAGGGAGAAAGCCTTCCGGCCTGAGGAAACAGGCAGGGTCATTTTCTCACTGAGAGAAAGCAGGTTATAGCAAGAGAGAAATA
>JACZXR010000321.1 GCA_022571535.1 Deltaproteobacteria bacterium
AGGTAACGAGGACCTTTATTCCCCTTCGGGAGATCCCTTGAAGGAGAGCGAGAGTTTTCCGGAGAAGGGCTCTTCTCTCCCCGAAGGAGACATCTTCATCATAAAAGGTCCTGAGACAGCCAAGGACAAGGACTATGCGGGAGATCTGCCCAGTGGGGCTGGTGCAGACCTTCTGTATAAGGGCATGGGTCTGGTAGCAGGTAAAGGAGCGCGATATCAGGATCTTGGACAGAAACTCCCTGGGATCTCTCCTCAGGGCCTGGGCCATACGAGAGATCAGGTAAGGGTCAAAGTGGTTCCCCGCGTCGAGGACCATAACGCTGTAGTCATGAAGTAGAGGCCTGGCAAGAAGCTTCTGGGCCAGGGTATGAACCGCCGGATGCCCGTAGAGGGCCAATAACTGACCTTCTCCGGGATGTCTGAATAGTAAGGAAGAGAGACTAACCTTTGACAGCTTGATAACTGGAGAAGAACCCACCCTGCCCTCCTTGGATAATCATCGAGACGCAGGGAGGATGATAGGCGAATAAAAAACGAAAGTCAAGGAGGAATGCCACTTGGCCGGCGAATTGCCTAAACAGGAGAGGGATCAAGAAAAATAAAGATGATAAAAACCCTATAAAGATTCATGCGATTATTGGAGAAAAATCATGGTAAACATTAACTAATTAAAACAAGCTAGTTTTTCGAGAGAGGCCTCCCCTTCAACCTCTAGATTCATGGGACTATCCAATTGCGCCATGGCGGTATGACCTTTATAATCCAAAACACCAACCAGGAGGATAAGCTTCCAGAAGAGGCATTTAAATGACTCTGAAATATACCCATGACTCATCTCTCAACTGACGTGCTTATTGTGGGAGCCGGAGGTGCCGGAATGTACGCCGCTATTGCGGCGGCAAGAAATGGCTCGTCGGTCCTTCTTCTGGACAAAAGCCTGGTCGGCAGAGGCGGCGCCACGATCATGGCCCAGATGACAGTGGCCGCCGCAATCTCCCATCAAGAACCAGACCACTGGACATTGCATCTGGCCGATACGAAAGAGGCGGGGCGCGATATCTGTGACGGAGTGCTGTCTGAAATTCTGTGCGAGGACGCACCCAAGAGAATCCACGAAATGGATCAATGGGGGGCACACTGGGCCCGTGAGGAGGGGCACATCAAGCAGGTGGTTGCTCCCGGACACAGCCGGAGCCGCTGCTGCTATGTAGACTTTCTCAACACAGGGCCGGCCGTTGCGGGAACATTGCGCCGGCAGGTAAGCAAGATGGAAACCATCAAACGGCTGAGCAATGTGGCCGTGACGGATGTCCTTGTCCACGATGGGCAAGCGGTAGGCGCCGTCGGACTCGACGTTATCGAAGGCGAGGTCGTCACTTTCGAGGCCAAGGCGGTCATCCTGGCCGCCGGCGGTTTAACGAAGCTCTACAGCCGAAACAGCGCCTCAACCAACATGGCTGGGGAGGCATACGCGCTAGCCCTATGGGCAGGAGCTGAGTTGATCGACATGGAGTTCGTGCAGTTTTTTCCCATCGCACACCTGGCTCCCCGTCTGGTCGGTATGGACCCGATCATGTGGGACCCGTTTCGTTACAAGCTTGGCGGAAGGTTGCTCAACGGTAACTTTGAAGAGTTCATCCATCTCTATGGTGGCAGCGACGCCGGCAAATACACGGCCGTGAGAGATCTGGCCTCATACGCAATCTTGAAGGAAGTTGAGGCCGGTAGGGGTTCCCCTCACGGCGGGGTCTATCTGGACTTCAGCCACCTCCCGGAAGCGGAGCTGCGCGGCGCCTTTGGGCCAGTCATCGACCGCCTGCTAGCCAACGGCATTGATCTGACCAAGATGCCGATCGAAGTGGGCCCCACGGCCCACTACCAGATGGGTGGTGTAAGGGTGAACGGCCGTATGGAGACCTCCGTTAATGGACTTTACGCCGCCGGTGAAGCGGTCGGCGGTGCAAACGGGGCGAACCGATTGTCAGGGAACGCAATATCAGAGGCCCTGGTTTTCGGCGAGCGTGCGGGACGGTTTGCCGCCGAGCAGGCCCGGCACGTGACAAGCGCCTGGAACGCCAGATTAGCGGCCCCTGCTGTCGATCAGGTGCGCACCCTGCAAGAGCATAAAGGAAAGAGTGGAGTCCATCCAGTCACCCTTCAATCGGAGCTGAAGGACCTGATGTGGGAAAACGCAGGGCCTTTTCGGACCGCAGACAAGCTGACAATGAGTCTCGCGCGAATCAATGAAATACAGAGACACGATTTTACGGATCTCGCCATTTCACGGGAGAGACAATTCAACCTCGATTTACAGGATTGGTTCGAATTGAGAGCAATGCTGACAACAGCCAAGGCTGTGGTCACAGCGGCACTCGCACGGACAGAAAGTCGCGGCGCACATCAGCGCCTGGACTTTCCCGACAGCGATGCCTCCTTTGTCAAAAACCAGGTGCTGCAGCTGAAAAACGGGCGGCTAACCGTGGGTTGGACACCGGTCGTCCAGTCTCAGGTCAAAGTTGTAGAGATATGAGCGCGATATCAGGAGAAAAAACCGCGCTTCTTAGGGTGTGGCGAGGAGGGCCCGATCAAGAGGGGCGCTACGACACCTTCAAGGTGCCCTACGAGGACGGAATGTCGGTGCTTGACGCTTTGCGCTGGATCCGGCGTCATGTGGATTCGAGCCTCGCTATCCGTTACAGCTGCATCAATGCCAATGCCTGCAAGACGTGTATGGCCGTAGTGAACGACAGGGTTGAATACACCTGTACGGCGCGATTAGAGCCCACGACCGTAACTGTCAAACCATTGCCCAAACGGTCTGTGATTCGAGATCTGGTCACCGACACCACGCCTGCGGAGGAGAAATTAGAAAGCTTTAACCAAGAGCGTGGGCAATGAACCGAACGGGATGCCCTTGGGAAAGAAGACCGGACAGCTGAGGATCAAACGTCGAGCTTCTTGCCGTTCAAGGTAGCGGTTGTCGTGACCGGAATCGGCTTGCGGAAAGTTTGGCTGGCATGACAGCCTCGTTCCGCGTGCACTATCAATTTCCGAACTTGCTCTTCAGGGGCGGAACTCTTGATGGACACTGCGAAAGAGACACTCTCAAAGGCGGCGCCGGGGCCTTCCAGGCCCATTTTGTCCGCCACGTCAAACGTGCAACGAACGTCGACTTCACCATCCTCTATTGGAACATCGTAAAGGTGCGCGAACCGCGCAACCTGCGTGAGCAGTCAAAAGGCGGCGCCAATAAGAAAATAAGAGAGTGGAGCGGGTCCCTGGTTGGTGCCACCCCGCTCTTCCGGTTCATCGGCTTCGAGGCGAAAACCCCTTACCGTCCCCTCCAGATGGACCCCTTCAATAATATTAGCTATCGCCCGAAACGTTATTTTCCCCTTGTTCGGTCCGATCTTGGCACTCTCGCGAAACTTATCAAACTCGACACGCATCTGTTTCAAGTTCACACGGCTCTTAACCTGATCGCTCATCTGGTATCCTCCTGGTCAAAAGGTCTTTCGCGATTTTCCAACACAAACAAAGTCGCTAGCAAACTTACCGACACCATCAATGAAAAGAGAGGCGGTGGGATTATAAACTTTCTACCCGACGTATCAAAGGAATTTCTTATTTTTTAAATCCAAGCTAATCAAGTATATCGACCACGTGGTTTGAACCCCAGGGGCGGATATAATTTGATTGTAATTTCTTCGTGATCTTCGTGTGCTTCGTGGAAAACAAATACTATCACATGTCACAGGAGCTGACGGTTTAGCAGGCCGGTGAAGCCAGCCGCAGTCTCATATCTGTTTCAGCAAGAGAAAAATATCACCACGAAGAGCACGAAGGACACAAAGTGAAATCAGGTTACTAGGATAACCCACGGCA
>JACZXR010000322.1 GCA_022571535.1 Deltaproteobacteria bacterium
TCAGTCTTGAAAGCCGAACTTGAGAAGATTCTCTGAACGAATATTATCTAAAGCGATAAGTCATTTTGGTTAGCGTTCTGAGGGAAAATGGCTTCATCAAGTATTGTTCAAAAGCTTTGGAACTACTGTAACGTCCTGCGCGACGACGGGATGAGCTATGGCGATTATTCTTCGGCTTCACTCAGGACAGGCTCTGAGCAGTTAACGTATTTACTGTTTTTCAAGATGGCCGACGAGCGCACCAGGATAGGTTCAAGCTTCCGAGATTTCAACTAGGCAGACCTTATTGATCTTTTTGGAATGCTGGGGACATAGTACTAATTTCTGCTTAGGTTCGCGGCTAGGATGACTGGATAAGGAGAGTTCTTAAAAACATGGTGGTTGTCGCCGGCCTTATGGAGAAAGAGCGGGAGGTCCTGAGCATCGTCGAGGAGCTGGGTGATATGCCCAGTAAGAGTAGCCCGCGAGGGGATGACGATGGGAACGAAATTGGCTGAAACAGAGGTCAAGAGATGGCTTCGGGGTCAGAAAGTGGCCACGCAGTGGATCGAGGGGGAACGCACTCGTTCCTTGCTTCAACTGACACCTCAGGAGTCCTTACGAATTTACCTCTCCGTGCAGACTTTGACTACGGATGGCAGGGATCGAGCACAGCCATCTCCACTCCTATGGAGAATGCGCCAGGCATTGAAACGCTATGCGCGGCGCAAGCAGAAGCCACGCGCACGAGCATATTCGAAACTGCGGCTGAGGTTGCGGATTTCCTCGATGAACAGGGCGTACCCTAAGCCATACTTGGCGGACTAGCGGTCCAGCACTGGGGCGAGCCGAGGGCGACTCAGGATGTGGATGTCGTGGTCATGGTAACTTCTGATAAAAAGGAAGATTTTCTGAGGTCGGCCTTACAGCGATTCGCTCCACGTTTACCTGACGCTTTGCCTTTTGCCACGCGACATCGGGTGCTTTTGCTCTCTGCCTCGGACGGAACCCCTGTCGATCTCTCCCTGGAAATTCCTGGCTACGAGGAAGAGGTCATGCGCCGAGCGGTCAGCGTTTTGTTTCCTGGAGTTTGCCTAATCCGTCTCGTTAGCGCGTAAGACCTCGTAATCCACAAATGTGTCGCTGGTCGGGCGAGGGATATTGAAGACGTGGAGCGGATTCTCATTCGCCAAAGACTTAGCCTTGACCTCCGCTATATCCGGAAATGGTTGCGGGCTTTAGCTTCCTTAGTAGAAAGCCATGACGCCAGGACACTTTTCGAGAACGTCCTTAAAAAAGCCCGTGCTGCCCTCCGGAAAGGAGCCAAGCAATGACTGAAGGCCCCTGGGAATTACCTGAAGGTTGGAGGTGAACAAGCGTCTGGGAAGTCACGTCGTTGATCCAGACCTGTGGTAATGATACGGCTGCTTCTAGATACTTCTTCTTGCTCAACCGGACTTGGGCGCGGGGAGAAGCTAGCAGGGGATGAGGCGCTGGCGGCGAGTGAAAGCGTTAATTCACCTGATAACAAGAAAATAGAAGAAAGGGTTCTTGCCTCTTCGGTCCGAGAAGCAACACTGACATTGAGATTTGAGTGATGGCTAGGTTGTTGGAACACCATGCGCTGGATCTCTTGAAGCAGGTCGGCGTGCCGGTCCCGCCTTTCAGGGTAGTTTCGACTCCGGAAGCTGCCAGAGAGGCTGCCACCCGTCTGGGAAGCCCCGTAGTCCTCAAGGCCCTCATCCCGGTGGGAGGGAGAGGGAAAGCCGGGGCAATCAGGATGGCTCAGACTCCCGGTGAGGCTTTTGACCAGGCCCAGGAATTGCTGGGCCGTACCATTTTAAACTTTCCGGTTAGAGAGCTCCTGGTGAGCGAGGAGGTAAGAATCGCCAAGGAGTTTTTTGTTTCCCTCACCTTTGACAGCATGAGCCGAAAACCCGTGGTCCTATTTTCATCCCTGGGAGGCATCGATGTCGAGACTATTCTGGAAAAAGATCCCGAAAAGTTAGTTCAGGTACCAGTTGATATCTGCGTCGGTCTCCAACCTTTTCAGGCTAGAGAGATTGCCGAAAGTGCGGGACTTAAAGGAAGGATTCTCATGGAAACAGCCCAAGTTCTTAGGGGACTTTATCGGGTCTTTCGTCAGTTCGATGCTCAGACTGTAGAGGTGAACCCGCTGGCATTAACCGATGAGGACCGTATCGTTGCCCCATCGGCTGTTGTTGTGATTGATGATCAGGCCCTCTTTCGCCATCCGGAGCTGGACGGGATTGCCGACCCGGAGCGGACCAATGGCTGGAGGCCTCTCACGGACCTGGAGAGGCAGATTCGAGACATCGACAAGACCGATGCAAGCTCTGCCATACGGTTTAATGAGTTCGAGGAGGGCGACATTGCTTTTATGATTACAGGAGGCGGGAGTGGTTTTCTGGCCCTGGATCTGATCCAACGATTGGGGGGAAAACCGGCAACCACCTTCGATATCACGCCTGGAAGAGTGGAAGAGAAGATGTACCTCGCCACCAAGGCTATCCTATCGAGGCCTGGTCTTAAAGGAATGATTGCCGGCGGCAATATTACCAATTTCATCCCAATTGATGTGAAGGTGAGGGGAGTCGTCAGGGCCTTGAAGGATCTTAAGGTAGACCCCAGGAAATTTCCTGTTGTCTTTCGCTATGCTGGTCCGGGAGTCGAGGCGGCAAAAAAAATGGCCTCGGAGCTACCCGGCATTGAGTTTTATGATGCGGCTACCTCTCTGGAAGACGCGGTTCGGCGGATTGTTGAGCTAACGAGAGCGCCGTGAGTATCCTTCTTGATGACCAGAGCTGCGTGTTGGTCCAGGGGATCACGGGTCAACAAGCCCGCACCCATCTTTCTTATATGATCCGGTATGGGACAAGGGTGGTGGCAGGCGTTTCGCCTGGAAAGGGAGGTGGCTCGCTTGACGGGGTCCCGGTCTATGATTCTGTGAAGGCGGCCGTCAGGAATCATCCCGTTGGCATCTCCGTCTTATTCGTTCCTGCTCGTCGAGCCAAGGATGCGGCTCTAGAGGCCATTGAGAACCAGATCCCCCTTGTGGTGGTCCTGGCCGAGGGCGTACCGCATCATGATGCGGCAGAGGTCATTGAGAGAGCTGCCGTGAAGGGAGTCCGCCTGATTGGCCCCAACTCGCAAGGAATGATCAGCCCGGGTAAGGCAAAGCTCGGCGGTACGGGGGGAGCAGAGCCGGAACGGATGTACCTGCCTGGGCCAGTTGGTATTATATCCCGCAGTGGTGGTATGGGAGGGGAGATCGCTAATGTTCTGACTCGCAGAGGCATAGGACAGAGCACTTACATATCCATTGGAGGAGATCTGCTGATCGGGACCGGTTTTGTGCCCCTCCTGAAGCTTTTTGAAAACGATCCTGATACCAAGGGTGTGGTTCTTTTCGGAGAACCGGGAACCGGTCACGAAGAAGAAGTTGCTGAACTGGTCCATGAAGGAGGCTTTACAAAGGCCCTAGTAGCCCTAGTGGTAGGTGAGGCCCTCGAAAGACTGCCGAGAGGGATGAGCTTTGGTCATACGAGTTCCATCATTGAACGAGGGCTAGGATCACCTGTCCGGAAAAAGAGACTATTCAAGGAGGCAGGGGTCAAGGTTGCGGAAACTCTCTCTGAGATCCCGATGCTTGTTGAGGTAGGGCTTGGACTTCATTTAGGCATTGGAATTTAGACTAAAGGCTTCCTCGTGGAAGAGTGGCTTTAGGCCGTGGGAAATGGGCGAATGATTAACCCCGATCCGAAATTAATCAGTCAAAGAAATCTTCCCTGATGATCATCAGACCGCGACAAATACCTGTTTCAAGCATGAATCAGCAACTCACCTTTAGTGTAGTTGCAGACCGACGATCAAAAT
>JACZXR010000323.1 GCA_022571535.1 Deltaproteobacteria bacterium
CATTCTTGCCGTCATCGGTCATCCGTCATCCGTCCTGGTGTGTGCGCGCTTTGCACTCAAAAGTTCGTTGTCAGTGGTCTTGTAGTCAGTGGTCGGTTGTCTGTTGTTCTTAGCTCTAAGCTCTCGACTCTTTTCTTTCTGCTTGCTGCTATCTGCTCTCTGCTAACTTCAGATGCGCCTTGCGCCGAGTGGTCTGTTGTCCGTGGTCTTTGGTCTTTCTTCTGAGATTGGAGGCAATTATGTATCTTGTTACAGGTGGTGCGGGGTTTATTGGTTCTCACATCGTCGAGAGGCTTGTGGGCATGGGAGAGAAGGTCCGTGTATTGGACAACTTCACCTCGGGCGGGCTCGATAACCTATGCGGCTTTATGGACAAAACTGAGCTGGTCCTCGGAGATCTGCTCGATAAGGCGGTGGTCCAGAAGGCAATGGAGGGAGTCGAAGTGGTCTTTCACGAAGCCGCCCTTCGGTCAGTCCCCTTTTCCGTGGAAAACCCGGCCCTGGTGAACCGGGTGAACGTCGAGGGAACCGTTAACGTCCTCGTTGCCGCCCGTAACGCCGGGGTGCGGAGAGTTGTCTATGCCTCTTCTTCGTCGGTTTATGGGAATACGAAGGACCTCCCAAAGAGAGAACACCTAGCCCCGAGCCCAGTCTCGCCTTACGCGGTCTCAAAGCTCAGTGGTGAATACTACTTGAAGGTCTTCGCCGAGCTTTACGGGCTCGAAACAGTCAGCCTTCGTTATTTCAATGTCTTTGGACCAAGACAGGACCCTACCTCCCAGTATGCGAGCGTCATACCTCGCTTCATCCGCTGGGCTTATCGAGGAGAGCCACTTGAAGTTCATGGGGACGGCCTGCAGTCCCGGGACTTCACCTACATCGACAACGTCGTCAGCGCAAACCTTCAAGCAGCTCACAGCAGGAAAGGTATCGGGGGCGTATTTAATGTAGGACAGGGTAAGGCCTATACGCTTCTCGATCTCGTCGACTTGCTCCAAGAGATCCTCGGAAGGGATCTGCATTTGCTGCACACCGCAGAGAGGCCCGGGGATGTCCGCCACACTTTGGCGGATATCTCAGAGGCAGAGATCTGCCTTGGCTACCACCCTCAGGTCTCCTTCGAGGAGGGTATTGCAAGAACTGCAAAGTACTTTAACGGCCAAGGTGCAGCAGTGGCCGATCCCTGCTTGATAGGATCCAACGATCCGACAAAAAGGAGAATTTATCATGCGAAACAAACATAACTCCCCTGAAGTGCTCGAGCTGACACAGCCAGGGAAAGATCTAGCAAGAAAGATCAGTGACCGCTCCGCCAGGGTCGGCGTCATCGGATTGGGATACGTCGGGCTGCCCCTGGTCGTCGAAATGGCCAAGGCGGGATTCCAAGTCACCGGGGTGGACATCGAGAGGACGAAAGTGGATTCCATCAATGCCGGAATCAGCTTCGTCCCTGACGTGCCGAGCAAAACTCTCTTCTCCCTCGTCACCGCAGAAAAGATCAAGGCCACCCAGTCCCTGGCTGCTCTGGAAAGCCTCGACACCATAAGCATATGCGTTCCGACACCTCTGAGGAAGACTAAAGATCCTGACCTCTCCTACATCATCGCCGCTATCGAGGCTGTGCGCAATCACCTCAGGCCTGGACAACTCCTTATCCTGGAAAGCACTACTTATCCGGGTACCACCGAGGAGTTGGTATTGCCGACTCTAGAGAAGTCGGGGCTCAAAGTAGGGAAAGATTTTTTCCTCGCCTATTCCCCCGAGCGAGTGGATCCAGGCAATCGAACATATAATACGCCGAACATCCCAAAAGTGATGGGCGGCGTGACACCCCACTGTACCAAGCTGGCAACGCTTCTCTATCAGCAGTTTATCGAACGAATCGTGCCGGTCTCGTCGACGAGATCCGCAGAGATGGTGAAGCTCCTGGAAAACACCTTCCGAAGCGTTAACATTGCCCTGGCCAACGAGATGGCCTTGCTCTGCCACAACCTTGGCATCAATGTCTGGGAAGTCATGGATGCAGCCAAAACCAAACCTTTCGGGTTCATGGCCTTTTATCCCGGACCGGGTCTTGGCGGTCACTGCATCCCTGTGGACCCTTATTATCTCACCTGGAAGGCCAGGATGAACGGGTTCAACCCCCGGCTCATCGAGTTAGCCGGGGAAATCAACAGCCAGATGCCTGCCTTCATGATCAGCCGGATTGCCAGCGCCTTGAATGAGCACGAGAAAAGCCTGAAGGGCTCAAAGATCCTCGCCCTGGGAGTTGCCTACAAGCGGGAGACCAATGATATCCGTGAGTCACCGGCCCTTGAGGTACTGCGGGGACTGCATGATAAAGGGGCCCTGGTCTACTATTCGGATCCTTACGTCCCCTCCGTCGTGCTCAACGGCAAGTCGGCTAAGTCTGTTAATCTCAGTCCGGAAATCATTCGATCCATGGACTGCGTGGTGATCCTCACGGACCACTCAACCTTCAATAGCCCGATGATCGCCACCCACAGTTCTCTCATTCTTGACAGCCGAAATATGCTGAGAGATTTCCAAGGGCCAAACATCCTCCGCCTTTAACCCACGAAACGGAGAGTCCTCGTTTACCCTTTCTTGGTTAAGATAACAGAAGGCAATACCGGCAGCAGGTGGCCAAAATTACATTAAGTATAACATTGTATTTATAGGTTAACTAAGTAAAAAATAAGGAAATAATTATAGGACTCTGACAACATAAAATAATATATATTAACACTTGACTTCTTGTGTCAATTGTCATATTCCCACATGTGGCTACAATCTGGAGGTGTTGGGTCCATGTTGATAACTACGCATACAAACTCCAAGTCTCCAGGTGATCAAGTTATAAAACCCGGAAGTTAATGAATTAAAACTGATAGTTATAATGGTTGACAGATGCTATTCCCTTCTGATACAGGCATAAACTTCTATAAGGTACGAATGGACCGTAGGCCTGATTTAAACAGTATATCCACAGGATATAAACACCGTAGAGCCTGTTTACTGGTTGCCGTTTTCTAACCAGGAGCGTTGCGCCCGGATGCTAACGAAAAACTTGAGCGACAATTTTCTTTTACAGTCAACGAGGCGGACTCCTACCATAAAGACCGTTCTGGATCTGGTCCCCTGCTCGTTGATTTATTGGAAATCGGACCGCACCATCTGCTTTCTCAATCAAAGGGTCAAGCACTTGACGGATTTCAAGGATGATCAGTTAGAGGAGAACCCTTCCCTTTGGATAAACCGGATTCATCCTCGGGACCGGAGCCTCTATGTCACTGCCTGGAAAAAACTCCGGGGCGGAGAAAAAACAGTCACCTGTGACTATCGCTTTTCTACAAACGGAAAAGCTAAAGAAATCTGGCTCAGAGACGAGTCGATCCCTTATAAGACCTCACAGGGCAAGGTCGAGGGTATCCTCAGCACTTACACGGACATCTCAGACCTTAAGGCACGCCGCCGAAGAAGTGAGAAAAAGGAGAGTGAAATAAAGGTTGCGAGAATTATTAAAGGCACGATCCATGAAATTCAGAATAATCTCCAGGTCATGAGATTGGCAATTGATCTTTCACGCCAAGACCAAACCGAAGTTCATGACCATCTGGACGTCGTCAGTGGCATCGAGCAGATTAACAAAATGCTGCAGCAAGTGGACGAATTTTTTATTCCGCCCGAGTTGCACTTTTCCAGGGAGAACCTGAAAAGGATCCTTGAGGACGTTATCCGACACGTGGAAAAGGAATTGCAGCCTCTGGGAATTCCTGTTCGACTTGTTTGTCGAAGTCCTCTTCCCGTGATTCGTCTCGATTTGGTACAAATCCGCAGAGCGCTCGAATGGATCTTGGG
>JACZXR010000324.1 GCA_022571535.1 Deltaproteobacteria bacterium
CCATGTCCGTCCGCACCTGCCACCATTCGCCAGTATGACGCATGTATGCGACATTGAATTGGCCGTTGCTCAAGTACTCCAAACGTGCAAGACCGGTCTCGAAAAATGGTGAGATCGCGTTTGGACCTGGACACGCATATCTGGCCATGATGTAGAAATAGCGGCCTCGCCACTTCGTGAAGATATCCACGATATAGTTCCAGCGGGGATTCTTCGGTGGCGGTTGGACGTACGCGCGCTTCAGTTCCGCTTCGACCAGTTGGCGCGCCATGGTGCTCACTTCATCCTTGACACCCTTTGGCACGACCCGTGGCTTCGCCGGAGCCCATGTCCACTGCCTGCCGCGTCTTGGCACGATGCTCATGTGAATCGTCCCTCATCAGCCGAACGCTCCGGTTGAGCCGCGCGAGCTTTGCGAGCGTCGGTCTCCAACTGATTGTTCTACACCTCGCCTTTGTCCTCGCTCCTCACCATGCGGAAGTCAGAGACGCTCATGTAGCCTTCATGTCTCGCCGACAGTGCGAAGTCTTGTGGGCTCCCTCCATCGACCAGAATTGCATGCGCAGCCTCCAGGTTCTCCTCAGCGATGGCCGCCGCGGCATCTTCATCTTCGAGTACGGCATCTGGCTTGACGAGGCAGAAGTGCTCTGTCCATGAGTCCTGCCCAATCTGCTTGTAGCAAAGGATGGAAGGCATGTACCCGCGACCTGGGCCACCATAGCTGCCGAACTCGTAGCGGAAACGGCCGGATGGAAGCTCGCTCCGTCTCATCTCAGTCTCTCTCTCCTCACAACAGTGTTTGTACTTCTTCCCACTGCCGCAAGGGCATGGAGAATTCCGCCCTATCTTAGCCATGAGACCTCGATTTCAGTTTCTCTCGTTCAGGTGTAGAACTATTAAGTGAGCCGCTTTAGCAGGTTGCTGAAAAACGATTTTTCATGCTTCGACGGGCTCACATGAACGGAAAATCACCAATGTTTTCAACACCTGCCCCGTTCGCCATGAGCTTGTCGAAGGGTAAACGGGGAGTTTTTCAGCATCCTGCTAGAGCAGTTTGCTGAGAAGAAATACCGTCCCGGTCTGGGGGCCTATAAATGGCAAAAATAAGGTGGATATAGCATCAGTCAGAACAGCAAGCGTCCTGCTTGATGCTGTGGAACTCTAGATAAAATCACTTCAACCCAGACGCCAAGGCGTTGAAGGTCTCAGCGTCATCGGTGAAATGGTATCCCCCTAACTCCACCCCGAGGGCATTGGCCACCCGGGCAATGTAATTGCGGTAGCTCGAGACCGTCGCGATCTCCAAGATCTCTTGATCGGTGAACCCGTGTGAACGCAGGTTTTTTACGTCCTTTTCGGTAATGCTGCTGGGGTCGAGGGTGATTTTTTCGGCATATTCCAGCATGGCCATATCCTGGGGGCTCACATCCACTTCCCGAAAATTCTCCTTCAAGGCAACGGCCAGATTCCTCGCATCGCCTTCACTGACTTCACAGAGAAACTCTCCGTGAGCGACTGTTCAGTACCTGCATTTGAGGAGAGACGAGATCACAACGGCCAACATCTCCTCCCGCTTGCGCCCCAGGCTGCTGCCTCCGAAGGTGACAGTGCGGGAAAAGGCACGGTAGGCAAGCATGAGCTTCGCTTTGATGCTGTAAATCTTTACGATGTTCGGAACATACCCCCGGGTTTTGCGAAACATCTCGTAATGTTCCTTCACTTCGCCGGTCGCTTCCGATTCATCGATGGTTTTGATCCAGGCCATATTACTTCCTCCTACTATGAGCTTAAAAAGCTAGCCTTCAGCCATCAGCACTCAGCTTTCAGCATTCCAGCGATAGCCGGCTGGCCGCCTTTAGCAGAAACTATCCGATCATAAACCGGGATGTCAACTCGCCGTGGGCCTTCAGATGGAGATGGGATTTTAATCGCCCTAGAGGTTCAAGCTCAGATCTGATGATTCCGCAGAGGCGAAACTCCTGACATCCGCTCCACCACCTCCAGAAGCCGATGCAGTGGTCCGTCGGAGATGCCGAGCTTGTCGAGGTGATGGATCGTATTTTTCAAATACACCACATTGGAGCCGCTTCGCCCATGACCCTGCAGAATCAGCTTGGCGCTTTGTTCGAGGCTCAGCTTTCCAGTGTAGCGAGGGTGGTCACGATTGGCCACGAAGGTGTAAGCCTTGACGGTCCGGTCCGGAAGTCTTACTGGCAGGAATCTCCGCGCGTAGCTGTAATGGACCAACTCGCGGTCGTGGAGATAAGCAAACACCTCTTCTGCCTTGGCCGCCGCAACCCGGAACACCCTGCCCCGGCACGACCCGCCGCGCTCCAGACCGAGCACTAGACCCGGGCATTCAGAGGTCCCGCGGAAACGAATGGAGTAGATGCAAAACGCCCGGTGATACCCCCGGAGCAGGGCCGGATGGGCCTCGAGGCACGGAAACCCCGGGTCCCACATGAGCGAGCCATAACCGAAGATCCAGACGCCTTGTCTTGAAGTGATAGGAGTTTTCTTTCGAGGTCTAGTCACTCAGAACCTTTTAATATAGCCCTCGGCTTTCAGCTCCGCTCTGATCTGTGATCGCTAACCCCGTCCGACAAAAATAACCAAGCCATATGTGAACCTGAGCTGATGTGGCATGAATTGCCGTCATATTGCCCCAGGGTTCGTAAGTATTAATAAAGGCAAGTTGCTGATTCATGATACAAACAGCTCTTCTCTACGATCCATGCAAATCGGAGCTGCTTTCTTGGGCTGATTAATGTCGGATCGGGGCTAATAGCTGCCTCGCAATATGAGCACTCTCCCTGTGGAGAGTGCTCCAACCTTACATTGTTAACTACTCATTCCAGTAAGCCCTCATACCCACCGTGCTCTCATTCGGGCCTCGGCCTTAGACCCATACCCCCGATTCCATCTCTCCTCATTTATCTGGTGGAATCTTTTCTCTTAACCTGCACTGCGGCCCCCACGGAACCGTGGCCCCAATGCAGCAAGCGTGGCACCCGAGCGGCCGCGTGCGTCCATCACATGTCCATGTGTTTAGGATGTAAGGAAACCTGCGCCACTGTCATAAAAGCTTTTCTATTGCATCCCAGCACCACCCTGGCCAGTTCCAAGTTTCCGTATACGGGCTGAATATGCTGACAATACGTGCAACTTCCGTCCTGGTGCAAGCACTCAATAATTTTCTTTACAGGCAAAGTAAAGTTCGATAGAAGCACTGATGGAGTGTTAGGGTGCAGCCGATTCAAGAGACAGGAGATGTGAGGATGAAAAAAGCACTCGTAGTGGAAGATCATCCGGATATGCTTGAGGTCCTCACCTGGCAACTGGAGATGATGGGGTTTTCCGTCATCGCGGCCAAAAACGGCAAGGAAGGTGTTGAGAAGGCCTTCGAGGAGAAGCCCCAGTTGATTCTCATGGACATCATGATGCCAGGCATGGATGGACGGGAAGCAACACGCTTGATTCGAGCTAATGCAGAGACTCAGGATATCCCCATCCTGGCAGCCACAGTTCTTTTTCGGGAATCTGACCGAAGAAGTTGCCTTGAAGCCGGATGCAACGACTTCATTCAAAAGCCCTTCACCTTTCAGGAACTTCAGCAAATGATCGAAGGTTTAGCTTAGAGATGACCATCGCCGAGAAGTTAACCCCGATCCGAAATTAATCAGTCAAAGAAATCTTCCCTGATGAGCATCAGACCGCGACAAATACCTGTTTCAAGCATGAATCAGCAACTCACCTTTAGTGTAGTTGTAGACCGACGATCAAAATGCCGGTAACTGGTGTCCTAAGCCGCTCAACACCAGAAATGCCTCGATTATTTTTTCGGATCGGGGTTAA
>JACZXR010000325.1 GCA_022571535.1 Deltaproteobacteria bacterium
CACCCACGTACCTAACCTTGTCCACAGCCATGACGTATTGTCTCGCGGGCTTGGTGATGGCTCGGGCGGGTATCGGTTTGGTTTCCAGGGCCACCTCCTTTCCCGTAATCACAGCCAATACGCCCTTCAGGGCTTGCGCCCTACTGGTATCGATAGAGTTAATGCGTGCGTGCGCGTAATCGCTTCTAAAGATCCCGACGTAGTAACAATCGATGTCGAGATCGTCAACGTAGGAAGCCTCCCCTTTGACCAACCTGAGATCTTCTTTCCTCGGAACGGGTTGTCCTACCCATTTCCTCGTAACAAGCAATTCCTCTAGCTTCAGCATGGCAGGTCTAGCCTTTCATCTTTTCTGCTGCATCCTCTATGGCACTAACAATTTGCTGATATCCGGTGCACATGCACAGGTTTCCTTCGATAGCTTCCTTGATCTCCTCTACCGTAGGGGCTGAATTGACCTTGAGTAAAGCCGAGGCGCTCATGACCATGCCAGGGGTGCAATAGCCGCATTGGATAGCAAATTTGTCCATAAAGGCTTGTTGAATGGGGTGTAGGCCGTCCCTGGTGAGGCCCTCAATGGTTGTGATCTCAGCGCCATTCGCCTGGACAGCCAGCAGCAGGCACGATTTGACCGACTGCCCGTTAAGGATAACCGTGCATGCCCCGCAATTCCCGGTGTCGCAACCCACATGGGTCCCGGTAAGCCGTGCCTTCTCCCGGATGTAATGAACGAGCAAGACCCTGGGCTCCACATCGTGCTCAAAGTCCTTGGCGTTGATCCTTACCTTGATCCGATGCATCTTCCCCCCTTAGATAACGGGCCACTTGGGCGCAACGCTGGCTGTCAGTCCCGTCGCCTCTAATATATGAGGCTGGCGTTCCAGGACAGCCTCGTAAATCGCCTGTTCGTCTACCGTGCTGATCTTGCCCTTCTCCATGACCACCGCCCCAGCGACAATGACTGTACTGGCCGTGGCTCCCGGCGCCGAATAGACCATGTTCGACACGGGATTATATAAGGGTAACCAGTCGGAGGAGTCGGTGCTAAACAAGGAGATGTCTGCCTTCTTTCCAGCCTCCAGGGAGCCGATCTCGTTTTGCCACAAGGCGCAGGCAGCCCCGTTCAACGTCGCCATCTCCAGCAGCCTCTCTGGCGGCAGTACCTTTGGGTCCAGCCGAACTTCTTTGTAGGCCGAGCTTAGCATAAACATCTCAGTGGGAAGATCCACGATGCCGGAACATGCGTGGTCTGAGCCCACCGACACGGCGACCCCCATCTCCAACAGTTCCGGAATCGACCCCATGAGGATGTTACCGTAGGCATTGTGCAGGCTTGAACTGGCGCAGGCCACGACCTTGACGTCGAACTCTCTTAGCAGCTCCGGTTCTTTTGGACTTAGCCATCCACAGTGGACGAGCAGCAAGTTGGAGCCTAGCACCCCTATCGAATGGAGACGCTCGATTTCCGGCAGCCCGTGCTGCCGCATCGACGCGTCCCTCGTCTCCTTGGCAAAGCAGGCGTGGGCCTGTATTAAGACGCCCGCCTGATCGGCGCATTCCTTCATCTTTTGAATAAGATCATCCGTGCAGTTGTTTACTCCTCGGAATGAGAGAGAGGCCCTGATCCGACCATTGTGGCTGTTGTGGAATTGCTTGACCACGTCTAAACCAGTGGTCAGAGCCGATTCCGTTGTCTCCTGAAATCGGGGCGGGAGCGTGCCAAAACTGGAATGGGCGATGTCCATGCTGCTTTTGGCAACGACGGCCCTGATGCCTGCCTCAGCAACGGCCTTCGCCGTTTGCTCCGGATGGTAGTTGCCGGGGTCAATAAAGCAGGTCACGCCGTGCCGAATACAGTTGACGGCACACAGGAGCGCGCTCAGATAGCTGTCCTCGCTCGACAGAGCAGCCTCGTAAGGGTACATTCTTCCGAACAGGAACTCCTGGCTGCCCACATCATCGGCCAGGCCCCGGCTCATCTGGAACGACGAGTGCAGGTGCCCGTCCACCAGACCTGGCAATACGACGGTGCGGTGGCCGGACAATAGCCTCTTCGCCTGGTAGCGCTGCATGATAGCATCGCTCTTACCCACCTCGACGATGATGTCGCCGGCCACAGCCAGTGCTCCATCTCTATAAATCCTGCGATCGGAGTCCATGGTAATGAGCCAGTCGACTCCGTGGACAATCAGGTCTACGTCACGCATACATGCCTACTGGTGGGACGCACCTGCTCTTCATCATGTCTTGATTTGCTTGAGTTGCTGGCCGACTCCAAGGACAATTTTTAAAATGCCCTATCCTCAGGCGCCATTGAATTCAGCGGCAGGTTGGTCCTGTTTTGGGCGATCATCGGCGGACTACTCATGGGAGCTTGATACTATGGTCCCTCTCCCTGGCTGTCAATCGCTCTACAGGGTTCTCTCCATTTCCTATTTCTGCCAAACTGAGACTTTAATAATCCCGAATTTCGGAAAATAATCTTGACCCTCAATGGTATTGACTTGTCTTTTCTGCTTTGTCATTGGCATCCTTCTTGTCTTACATTAAATTCCTTATTAGTTATTGTCTCCGCATCAATCGTGAGTGTAAGAAATAGTCCGAAGGAAGGGTAAAACGATGGGAAATGGTCCATCAAAAAAAAGATCGTTGTGATACAAAATATGGGCTTTCACCCTAACCAGATCGAACGCTTGAAGTCGCTGGGTGATGGCACTTTCTATACCGATTCGCCAAAATCACCGGAAGAGTGGGTAAAACGCTGTGAAGGCGCCGACATCGTTTGTAGCGGGAAATTTGGCCTGGAACAGAGAATATACGATGTTAAAAATACCTTTTTCTCTCTCCCCTTTGTGGGTGTTGGCTGGTTGGATAAGACAAAGCTAAAAGAAAATAACATCACTGTCACCTACTGCCTGGATGTAACAAAGACGCAGTCTCAGAGTGGATTGTTGCTATGATGCTCAACCCGCTTAGACAATTTCCTACATTTATTAATGCCAGTCGGCTACCAAAAGGAGCAACGGCCAGAGGGGCGCTGGGCCTGAGTGGGAAGAAGGTTTGCATTCTGGGAATAGGCAATGTCGGTTCTCGTACCGGAGGAATCTGTGAGGCTTTAGTATGAGCGTCACAACCTTCAGAAGAGGTGACGATTTAATTTAAAATTAAGGATGCAGACATTGTCATTGATTGTTTGAGTGCCAATCCCACAAGCCACGGACTGCTTGATAGAAAATTCTTCAAATCCATGAAAAAAGGATCTTACTTTATTGCCGCAACAGATCCTAAAATTTGTGATATTGAGGCCCTGCTCGAGGCCTTGGATAACGGCCCCCTTGCCGGGGCTGCACATGACGTTGCCGCACTGCAAACAGGAGATATGGACAACACCTTTTATCAAAGGCCGCTCAAGCATCCAAAAGTCCTTGTCCCTCACATGTTGCTTATTTTACAGACGTAACGGTAAGGGTTCGTAATGACATGATGATTGATAACGTGGAGGCTTGATTGAGCGGAAGGCCAATAAACATTATACAGTAACGCGCAGAGTCATCGGGAGGCATGTAGTTTGGCTGGCTTGCGCGCCGTATTGCAGCACTGGTGAGAAGCGCAATTTGCGGCGAAGCCGGAGAACGAACCGCCGGGTGCCAGGCTAGCCGTGAAGATTGTACCAGTTTGCGAGGATTCGTGGTCCGCCGAGCCATGATCGGTAAGTAATCAAGGGGCACTAGGGGACTCGATCTTGAATTTTCTTGGCAAATTTCCGGCTATCCATCACTAGTATTTCTCCCTTTTCTTTTCGCCTCTTTCTTTGCCCCGATTACTCCTTCCTCAATGTTTGTAATGACAGGTTA
>JACZXR010000326.1 GCA_022571535.1 Deltaproteobacteria bacterium
GGAAACCCCATCAGTTTTGTGCCCGCGGCAAGCCACGGGGT
This sequence comes from Deltaproteobacteria bacterium, assembly GCA_022571535.1. Lineage (GTDB taxonomy): Bacteria > Desulfobacterota > Binatia > UBA9968 > CAXXLF01 > JACZXR01. The sequence continues at coordinate 42 of JACZXR010000326.1, forward strand.
TACCCAATAATCTATCCCGGAAAGTTAAGGCCGGAAAATAAGTTAACGACATGATAGCGAAATTTTAGAGGAGGAAAGAATGGTAAACCCGAAAGGCATTGACCATGTTCTTATCAATGTCACAGACCTTGACCGAGCGGTGAGATTCTACACTGAAAATTTTGGGCTTAAGGTGTCTGGACAACATGAAGGGACTGTCGTCTGGATGAATTTTGGCCAGTATGAAGAAAAAGGGTTATACATCCATGATTTTGGAATTTACAAGGTGGAACGGGAGCTTCCTGAATACAGAAGAAAAATGGCCGGATTAAACCATATCGCCTTGCATTATAATTCGGCTGAAGAGCTTGAGAAGGCCGCTCAGGAGATGGGAAAAAGAGGGGTCAAAATTCTCAAAGGTCCTGGTACTCATAAGGAAGATAATACCCGTTACGTTTACATCGAGGACCCGGACAAAAACGTAATAGAGCTTGTCGCCCCCTTAGGAGAAAGTCACCCCAAGGCATAAGGAGGAAGCATTGAAAGAGGATTTAAAAGAGGGACTTCACGGGGAAATCGCAATAGAAACAACCAATGACATGACCCCCCCCCATCTTGCCGAAAAAGGGAACTTCGTTTATTCCACCCCGGCTATGATAGCGCACATGGAACGGGCATCCCTTGAGGCAATCAGCGCTTATCTCGATGAGAACGAAACTTCCGTAGGGGTGAAAGTGAACATTTCTCACATCGCCTCAACAAAAATAGGAGAAACCGTTAGGGTAACCTCAAGGGTAATAAAAGTGGAAGGCCGAAGGATTACCTTTTCTGTCGAGGCTTATAACGAAAAGGGAAAAATCGGCGATGGAACCCATCAAAGGGTAATCATAAAGAGAAAACCCCTTGAGAAAAAATGATGAATCAAGTTATATCGACCACGGGGTTTGAACCACGTGGTCGACCAAAGGAAAGAGCTACCGCTTGAAACCCCATCGGTTTTGTGCCCGCGGCACGCCGTGGGGTTACCCAAGAATCTAAGGGGTCAAGCGGATTTTCAATAAACACTAACCTCATCGGATTGCCACTCTTTAAATAGACTCCCGCTAAACAGGCTTTCGCTGCTCTCAGGTATTTCATCTGCTGGTGTCGTCATCGGTTCGATCGGTGACAGAACAATTCCTTTCTCTTTGACAATGTCGAACTGGTATTCGGTGAGGTCAATGGCAGTCCCCCGCATCTTGCTCAGCAAGAGAGTACGGATCAAGCCACTTTCCCCCCGAGCATACTTGAGCACCACAACACCGTTGACAGGAAACTCCTCCGCCTCGTGCCCACCCATTCGGGCACCGTTTATAGCGTACGCAGTAAGCAGATTGGTTGTCCCCATGTTTTCCTGCAGGGCGTGGATCAGTGCCCGAGATCGGTCCCGGAGACCGTTTGTCGTATTCTGAGAAGCGATCAGCGGCCCCACAGGATCAATAACTACTCGCGACGCCCCTACCCGTTTCACATAGCTGGCCAGATCTGCCACCGTCTTGGAGATATCGATCTCCTTTTCTTTGCTTCCCACCATGCGGGCGCTGAAATAGGGAGAGGCATCGAGGATCAGCAACTGTTTTTTTTCCACGTATTGGTTCAGGTCCCAACCCATGGAGGCCGCCTCCTCCACGATCTCAGCAGGTTTACTGTCCACGGCCACATAAACCGCCTTTTCCCCATCCACAAGACCTCTGAGAACGAACTGCATACAAAAGATACTTTTCCCCAACCCCGCTTCCCCGGTAACAAGACAAGATTTGCCTTCGGGGAATCCCCCCTGGATGAGAGGGTCCAGATCGGCGATCCCTGAGGAAACCCGCTTTATATCCTGATCATTTTTATCGTCTTCTTGAGATTTGACAATCGTACTCTGAGCCGGGTTTTTGCTAGAGTCTGTCTTCTCCCATCGATTGTCTTTTCTGGAGGAGACTGGCCATCTATCACTTGTTGAAATCGATTCGTGCTCTATTTCTAGACTTGCTTCCATGGATACTCAAACTCAGCATGATCTATGCCAGTTCACACAAATGCATATTTTTCACGAGCTTACCGCTGGGAGGGAAATCTCAACTCCTCTTTCATTCTAATATAATCTCCAATAAGCGAATCAAATCGATACTGGTGCTCCAATAGGAGCCGACCAACCCAGAGGATCATCGTCAAGGATCTGGACCTGATATCTACCTACGACAAAGTGAGCTGAGCCCTTTAATGGGTAGTCGGGTTTGAAATGGGAATAAATTCTTGAATTTTCCCCTGGAGCTGTTTTAAGGTAAAGGGCTTGACCAACCAACCGTTACACCCGGCTTCGATGCAGGCGTCTAGCTCCGATTCCCTGTTGAGAACCGTAGCGGCCAAGATGGGTATATCCTTGGTCGTCGGGTTGGAGCGGATCCTACGGGTCGCCTCTCGTCCGTCCATTCCTGGCATCAAGATATCCATGAGAATTAGGTGGGGTTTCTCCTTTAAAGCTTTTTCGACTCCCTCACTCCCTTGATTGGCTTTAATGACCGTAAACCCCAATGCCTCCACAAGGCGGGTTAGGATATCCAGCAAATCCTCATGATCTTCTACTACAAGCACCACCATTTTGCGCCCAGATTCTACCCTCATTCCTAACCCCCCGTTATCGCTCCGGTCTAGCAAGATGAGCAGATTAGCGATTGTGTTTCTGCAACGGATTCGCCATCTAAATAATACCCACTAGACTGATGGCTCACGCTAAATATATACAAAAACTGTGCCGCATTGATAAATTAGCGCACTTTTAGACCTTATGTTATATATAACCTCCTGATTGTAAATGAATTCTAGCTATATTACCGAGTCGAGTGATTATTCCTTAGCGAACTGCTCACTTAACAGATAGTGTAAAGAAACCCGACAATGAAGGAGCATTAGGGAGCAATACGGAACAAATTTAGATAAAAACAACAACAATATCAAAGACTTCAAAGCTCTTGGCAGAGAGGCCCGAAATTGTAAGGAATCCTGACAGGCTAGACGTTCCCTACACCTCCCCAGGAATGATACGCGATGGAAAATTTCCGTATGAGAGGAAGCGAGTCCCTGCTTTGGCCGAGGCTTGGACCATACTGGCAATAGCTATAGAGACTGGTGGAACCAAGGATTGACATACATGAAAGAAACCGGATGAACCCTCTACAAAAGGTCGACCCAAACCCTGCCAATCCAAAAGGGAAAGCTTTCTGGACAGGGGTAGGACTAGTGTTTAGCAGTTTTGGCGTCTTCCTGGTTTATTTGGTAATCCCGTTTTTATCGGTTTCATTTGAAGCGAAGGCAAGTATCGCAATTGCTGCGTGGATCTTCAGCTGGGGACTATCCTTGGTCGGAACACTCCTTACGGGAAAGGAAGGATATCGTTACCTCAAACAACTCGTCCGAGACCGAATTCGAAAATCATGAAGGTAGTGGCACGCCACGCAGGTAGTTTTATCATTGACCTGTTGGATGCTTTTCTGAAATGAAAAACAGCGGACGGTGTGGAGTGCTTTCTCTCGAACGTCAGGGACCCTTGGCTGCTTATGGTGTTTTTTTCTCCGACCCCGACCAAACTGAGTCCTCCCAGGTTGTGCCAAGGAGGTATTGACACAGAGGAGCTCGACCAATTAAGGGTAGCACTATGATTAGCGGATAGCACACCTCTAATCAAGTTATATCGACCACGGGGTTTGAACCACGTGGTCGACCAAAGGGAAGAGCTACCGCTTCTCCCCTTTGGAAACCCCATCAGTTTTGTGCCCGCGGCAAGCCACGGGGTTA
>JACZXR010000327.1 GCA_022571535.1 Deltaproteobacteria bacterium
TAACCTGAAAGATATTTGGGTCCATTCTAGCGAACATATTGAACCTAGACTCGCTCGTCGGCCGCCAGCTGCGTGAGCTCCTCGAACCAGTTAAGGACGATGGTATCTTTTCTACTCGCTGATGTTCTCCATCATCCAGATGTTGCCGGTTAGCTCAGCCATAGAGAAGACAATCTTGTCAGCCGCCCTTTCGCCCACTTGGACGTATAACGCCCTAACCGGAAAGTGAGATTGAAGGACCCCACTGGCGGTCCATTGGACGGTATGCCGACTATACGGCCATGTGAGGGAGTTCAGTCCGGCCAGAGAGTAAGAAGTCATTGTTATTCCAAAGGTTACGGAGGTTTATGGTAGGGAGAATGGATGGGGCGATTCTACCTACCTCTCAGGGCATCAAATTCATCCGCCGCCGCAGGTCATGGAAGCGAGGGGTGACGAGGGAGGATTAAAAGTTTTTCTCATCCCGAAGGACTACCTGCCCCTGCCGGCTGTAGTTAATTGATTCCCCCAAAATGCGCACTGCTTCTTGGGGAGCATGAAACCCCATCGAATTTTCCGCTTCGACGAAGTCAAGGAGGAATTGAGCCTTGCGCTGAAAAGTCCGTGCGGCTGTCAACCCCGCATCGTTTCTCCCCGCCTCGCCAGCCATCTTGATGTCGTTGATGAGATCAACGAGTGCATCCATAGCTGAATTGCGTAGGGCAAAGGTCCGCCCCTGAATGGTCTCAGCACGCGACTTGAGTTCTTCCTCAGACAACCTGTGACAGGTCTGGCAGGCACGGTTGATGTTCAGCAGCGGGCTGCGCACATGGTGATCGCTGATCTTCAGTGCCCCCACCCGTTTGTAGGCCATGTGGCAGTCGGCACAGGCAACGCCGGAGCGGGCATGAATTCCCTGGTTCCAAAGCTCAAACTCGGGGTGCTGGGCTTTCAGCACCCTCGCTCCAGTCTCAGCGTGAGTCCAGTCGTAGAATTCCGCTGCCTCATAGTAGGCCAGAATGTCTTCCACTCTTAACCCCTGGGACCAAGGGTACACCAAGCGTTTCTCTGCTCCTTCGAAATAGTACTCCACATGGCACTGGCCGCAGACGTAGCTGCGCATCTGCTGACGCGTTGCCATAGTATTAACGTCATAGTTTTCAATCCCCTCAGAGGCCTTCAGGGCCCGAATCCCTTCGATGAAGGCTGGCCGTGTCACACGCAGTTGCATGGTGTCGGGAGAGTGACAGTCTATGCATGCTATCGGGTGGTTGACGAGTTTGCGAGCCTCGGCGTAGGACATGGAGTTCATGGCCTCAAAGCCCTGGATCAGGTCACCGCCTCCAAGTTTCATGTAAGGCACGTAGACGGAGGCATGACAGTGCACACAGGTGCCGGGCTGCTCGGCCACGATCTGCCGTTGAGTGAAGGTTTGATCCTCCAGCATGAAGGCATGGCCCCGCTCCTCCCGAAAATCGACTGCGAAAGCGTAGCCGGCCCAGATGGTTTTCAAGCGGGGGTCCTCATCGAGCTTCGACTGTGCCACGATCGAACGGGGGTCCACATCGTCTGGAGTTCGAGGCACCGCCTCACTTCCTCCGAACCGCGTCCTGACCTGGTCGACCGTGCGAAGGTAATCGTCATACTGCAGCGGGAAGTTCTTGCCCCATATGGCAGGATCTTCGGTCTCGTCAGTGATCTCGACGACTCGGTAAAAGGGATTTCTTGCCTCCTGCTTGCGCTCCATGATGTTGATCAAAAGAGCAGCTCCACCAGCCGCTGCCAATGCGGCAACCAGTGCAACAGCTACAAACAATAAACCCTGGCGCGCCGCGCCATCTTTAGAAGAGGACTTCTCCGAATGTCTGTTCATTTCAATCCCTCAGTTACGGATGGCCCACCCAACGGTGGCACTGAACACAGAAAATCTGCTGGGCGGCTTGATGGGGTCCCTCGATAGCTTCCACGATAGCTCCGTGACACTTACGGCAGGCCTGATTCACAATTTCAAGGTTGAATGATTTGATCTGCAGAGGTTCCTGGAAGCGCCCTGTGGTAAATGCAAAGGAGTGCCGAAAACCGTTTGAGACCTTGGTCGCATATTTTGCAAGAAAACCCGATGGAGTGTGACAATCATTGCACACGGCAACATTGCGGTGGCTGGATTTCACCCATCTATCGTGATGTTCTCTCATGATATGACAATTGGCACAAGCCGAGGGGTCGTCTGTCAGATAGGAAGCTCCTCGAGCGTAGATGAAGGTATACGCTCCGATTCCTCCAGCCAAACCAATCAAGGAAGCCACGGCAATGGCTCCCGTGAGCTGCCAATTCATACTCTTCCCTCAAAGAAATCCATCACGAGAGTTAACGTGGGACCGCCAGAACAAGCATCGGGGCCGCTCCCATTTAAACAGAGAAGAAGGGAAGTGAAAAGGTGTGTTTGTAAGGTGCAGGAGCCGTCCGCATTTGCCCAGATGGAGGTAACCGACTATGCTGCTATGTACTCCTAAAAAAGACTGATCAATCCCATGGAGCGCCTCGACGAAGCTCATCACAGTGATCCGCTACTGATCGCCTACCTAGCAGAGCGTCAACTTTGGCTGACCCAGCTGCGTTGGATTGCCATTGGAGGAATCCTCGGGGCAGTGACCGTCGCCGCCCGTAGTGGCCTGATTGCTCGAGCCCTTCCGCTACTTCTAGTAGTTGCGTTCATGGGGATTTACAATTTGATCTTTTGGAGATTGTCGAAGGCGAACTCTGATCAGGTCTCAGCCCCCCTCCTCCAGAAGAGGGTTTTTCTCCAGGTCCTATTGGACTTGGGTGCATTGACGACCCTCCTTCACCTAGCTGGTGGTGTAGAAAATCCTTTTGTTCTGTTCTTTGCTTTCCATATGGCCATTGCCGCCATGCTCTTGCCACTTAAAATGGCGCTATATTTGGGAATCGCGGCCAGCCTGTTTCACGGAGCCTCCGTGTTCGCCGAATTTGCCGGAGTCTTGGCTCATCACCCCCTTCGTTTTGCTCCTTCCCTGTCTGACAGCTTCATTTCCGATTTTGCCGTCTGGCGCTCGCCTTCCTTTTTGCTGGGCTACCTCCTGGCGTTTGTTCTTATGCTCTTCGGGGTCATCTATTTTGTGCACTCGATCGCGGCACGTTATCGGCACGCCGAGACGTTGCGACAGGAACAGGAGCGGCTGGCCCTTTCCAGAGAACGCCTGGCACATATTGGGGAAATCTCTGCTGGAGTTGCCCACACCATTCGTAATCCCCTACATGGTCTCCTGAACTGCGTTGATATTTTGAGGGCCAAGGGGGCACGAAATGACTCCATCCAGGACACGCTTTCTCTGATGTCCGAGGGATTGCAACGGATCGAGAAGGTGACCCAGAGACTTCTGGTGCTCACCCGGGAAACTCCTTTACAGAAGACCTCGACCGACATCAACACATTGGTCCGGGATGCGCTTGACTTCATCGAGGTGCAAAGCCATAAGAAGAGAGTAAAAATTGAAATGGATCTGAAGGAAGTTCCAGTGATGCAGCTCGACGCCAACCAGTTGAGTGAGGCCCTTCTCAACGTCTTGGACAACGCCTTGGACGCCTGTACCAATGGGGGTGCGATCACAGTGAGAACCTATGTCAGCGGGCAGAAAGATCCAGTCGTGCACATTGACATTTGGGACACGGGAGAGGGCATCGCTGCTGAGCATCTTCCCAGAGCCTTTGATCCCTTCTTCACCACCAAGGCCATCGGTAAAGGCTCCGGGCTAGGGCTGGGCATTGCACGCCGAGTTATAGATGAGCATGGGGGTAAGATTGTGTTAGAAAGCGAGGTCGGCAAGGGTACCCGGGT
>JACZXR010000328.1 GCA_022571535.1 Deltaproteobacteria bacterium
GCGCCTAGGTATCATCTGGAGTTGTGCCCCCCGATATATAACCCGTGCGCCGCGGGCGGCGAAGGACTACGGTGAGAGATACGCGGATAAATGGGTAGTGCCAATCAAAAGCATTTTATCCGCCGGGGGTAAAGTTGTAATGGAAAGCGATGACAGGCGGCTGCCCAAGAAGGGTGTGATGCAGGTTCTCGAGCTGGCAGTAACCCGTAAGGGCAAGTCAGGAAAGGTCTTGAGCCCCCAGGAGCGAGTAGATAGGAAGACGGCTCTGCTCATGTATACACGCTGGGCCGCTGAATACGTCCTTAGAGAAGATGTGCTAGGTTCTCTCGAGCCAGGGAAATGGGCAGATGTTGTTGTTTTAAGCGGTGACTATCTGAAAGTGGAAGAGAATGATATTGGAAAACTCAGGCCGCTGATGACCGTGGTCGGCGGTAAGCTCGTATATACCGACCCAGAGTTTGCCCGGGCCGAAAAGCTGCCTCAGGTTGGCTACCGCAAACCTTAAGCAGTCTAGGCGTGACTCCGAACCCGAGAAGAGAGAAAACAGCAGGTAGAGTAGAGGCTCAACCGCCTTTAGGCCAACCTCGGAAAAGGGGACAGGCTACTTTTCTAACGATCATTTATGCATAGCCCCGGGTCGCGATAATGAGTTCAAAAAAACAAAAGGCACCGGCGGCCTCGTTGGCCCGCCTGATGCCCTTGTGAAAGTGCCGGGTATTACCCACCTTTCAGTAACCCCATGGATTACCCCTTAAGTGCCCGATTAAGCGATAAATTATCTCCTTTTTAATTCCCTGCTTTCTAACCCAGCCGGAACAATACCGTACTATACCTCTTTGCCACGCACATGCGTGATCGTGTTTGTGGTTCGTGCCTTACTTTGAAAAGGGGACGCAAACCTTTTCTGTCGCTGTTATCACGCCTCTTTTTTTGGGTGTACCGCGCGGGCGAAGGCTCAATTCCAGCCCAGGGTCGTAAAAGGAGACCTTCTTCTTTGAAATCTTGGCCCTGGCATCCTGCTAACGATGAAGAAAATTCCAGCCGCCACTGGTTGGCAAAATGACCAGGTCGTCTATCTTTTTTACGGCCTGACAGAAGAAGAGGTCGCCATCGTATAGGCAGGCGATGAATGGCAGACCAGACGCTAGTTTACACCTTGGTCATTTTCGGCCGACAATTCAAAAAAAGGCCACACGCAGTCCGACTGCGGGGCGCCAAGCCGTGCTTCTGTGAGGCCCATGACAACTCTCAGCGTTTCTGGCAGAATACAGCTTATCCGGTGGTGAAAAAATGGACGGAAAAGAAGAAGTCTTAAAGCAGCTAAGCGCCCTCAAGCCTGAAATCTTGGCCCGTTTTAAGGTTAAGGGGATTGCTCTTTTCGGTTCCTTTAATCGAGGGGAACAAAGAGAGACCAGCGACATTGACCTTCTGGTGGACTTCGACGAGGGAGCAGACCTCTTTGATCTGGTAGGCCTGGGGGAATTCCTTGAGGCACGCCTCCACCATAGAGTCGATGTGGTCTCCAAGCGGGCCTTGAGAGAAGAGATCCGCCAGCAGGTGCTCAAGGAAGCCGCCATGATATGAGAGACTACTGGCTCTACATCAAAGACATGCTGGCAGCGATAGACAGTATCGAATCTTTTGTGCGCGGCCTGGATGAGCAGGCTTTTCAAGAGGATGATAAGACCTCCAGCGCGGTTGTTAGAAAGTTGGAGATCATAGGAGAAGCAGCCAAGCAATTCCCGGAAAGCATACGGCAGAAATATCCTCAGGTTCCATGGACCGAGATGGCAGGTATGAGAGATAGGCTAATTCATGCCTATTTTGGCGTAGATTATAAGCTCGTCTGGAAAACCATCACCGAGCGCATTCCCCAGGTCAAACCCCATCTGCAAAAACTATTGAGCGAGAAAATTTAAGCGATGGAAGCGTCGGCAGTTCCGTATGGATAGAATTTCCCGAGTTGTAATCCGGGGACAGAAGACTCATTTTCGCCGTGATCTCAGTTTAGGAAAGCTCGGCCAACTAGCTAAGGAGGGATCTTAAAATCAGTATTATGACCCCAGACTTGATCTGTATAGGCCTTTTTATTCCTTGCCGTATGGTGGTAAAATTCATGCAATGCGGACAAGCGATCAATTAACACCCACCTTAAGGAATGCCCAAGAGGAGGGCATCGATTTAAGTCAACTCTATGAGTGCCTGTCCTTGACGCCAACCGAGCGAATCCTAAAAAATCTCCAAATGCTGGCCTTGGCGAAAGAGTGTAGAAAGGCCGGTGAAAAGAAGCGTGGTCGACCTCCAAGTTGAAAAGTTATTAAGAGAGCTTCATGCGGAGGGTGTAGAGTTTGTTATCATCGGCGGTATGGCTGCGGTCGCTCAAGGCTCGGCCTTTCTTACAGCCGATTTGGATCTTTGCTATTCCAGAAAAAAGGAAAACCTGGAAAGATTAGCCAAGGCTCTCGCTCCTTTTAACCCTACGCTAAGGGACGCCCCCAATAAAATCCATTTTCGCCTGGATGCTGCTACGCTCAGGTCAGGGATGAATTTTACACTGACTACCGAAGCTGGAGATCTGGATATTTTCGGCGAGGTCACAGGATTGGGAGGCACCGAAGAAGTCCCGGAGTTCTCAGAGGAAATGGAGATATTTAGTGTTCCGTGTAAGGTTCTAACCCTGGAAGGTTTGATCAAGACCAAGCAAGCAACCGGACGCGCCAAGGACTTGAGGTTGCTGCCAGAGCTGGAAGCGCTTTTAGAGATCCGTAAGTCACGAAAGAAAGATTAGGTGTATTCTGAACTCCCAACCTCAACTCTTTTTGGGAGCATAGGCTATCGGATCATCAAATCCTGCTTCCCTGAATCCCTTCAATCTGAGCTGGCAGCTGTCACAGAGACCGCAGGCCAGTCCGTCTGCAGTGGGGTCGTAACAACTCCATGTGAGGGAAAAATCCAACCCCAACTCCAACCCCTTTCTAACGATCTCGGCCTTTGTCATTTGAATCAGGGGCGTGTGAATCTTCACCTTTAACCTGCCCTCTACCCCAGCCTTTGTGGCCAGATTTGCCATCTCTTCGAAGGCGCGGATGTACTCTCCCCTACAGTCCGGATAGCCGCTATAGTCAAGTTGATTGGCGCCGAAAAAGATGTCCTCGGCTTCGATCTTTTCCGCCAAAGACAGGGCAAAAGAGAGAAAGATCGTGTTCCGCGCCGGGACATAGGTAACCGGAATGGTACGAGAGATCTCCTCCGGTTCCCGCCCCTTGGGGACATCTATCTGATCGGTCAGGGCGGAGCCGCCGAAGGCGCGAAGGTCGATCTTGACGATGCGATGATCAGCGACATTCATTGATTTCGCGAAGCCGCAAGCGGCTTCCAGTTCCAGACGATGTCGCTGGCCGTAATCGAAACTCAGCGCGTAACAAGCAAGTCCTTCATCGCGCGCGATCGCCAGGGTGGTTGTGGAATCGATCCCGCCGGAGAGCAAAACGACCGCCTTTGATTTGTCGCTCGACATCGCAGCACACTATAGCTCAAGGCTTCCCACCCTTGATGCCACGGTGCCTTGATCCCTTGATGCCTTCTTCTACTCAGTACGCGTTGGGGTGCGCGAAGCCGCGAAACACGGTCAGCCAGAGGATGCGCAGATCGAACGTGAACGACCAGTTGCGAACATAGAAGAGGTCGTATTGCAGGCGTTTGCGCAGGCTGGTGTCGCCGCGCAGTCCGTTGACCTGGGCCCAGCCGGTCATGCCGGCCTTTACGCGCTGTCGGAGCATGTAGCCCCGCCAATCTTCGCGGAACTTCTCGATCAGTTCGGGGCGCTCCGGCCTC
>JACZXR010000329.1 GCA_022571535.1 Deltaproteobacteria bacterium
TTCTCGAGACTGGCCTTTCCGGCTCGTTGCCGTCATCTAGGTGTCGGTAAGTGGTGATCTCAATTTCGCCTCTGTAGACCCCGTACTGGACCCAGCAGGGCCCATGATCGTGCGGTTGGTTGCTGTGGCCCTCCGGGTGTACGTGGCCCATCTGAATGAATCCGGAATCGGGATCGCGATAAAGCTCCCTCGCCGGCCTGGCCTCTTTGATGATCTGGGCCATCCAGGGGGTCAAGGAGGAGCGCGCCGATGCGAGCCTACCAACCCCACCATTGCAATCGAAGGGCAAATCGTGACAGAATCTGAGCGGGCCGGGGCATTTTCCAGTGAAAAAATACCTCTTTTGGGCAAGCACAGTAATTCTTCTGGTCGGCTTTTTCTGGGTTAGACCTCAGATCTTTGCCGTTAAAGAGTCGGCCGTTTCCATTCCCTTCCAATTAGCCGAAGTAAAAAAAGGGGAGATCTTTGCCCGGGTCACAACCACAGGAACGGTAAATCCCGTGTTGTCGGTTACCGTCAGCACTCAGGTCTCGGGCACTATCAAGGAACTTCCGGTCGATGTGAATTCACGAGTGAAAAAGGGGCAGCTCATTGCGAGACTCGATCAGGATCTATTTAAGGCCGAGATGCTTCAAGTCCAGGCAAGACTCGAAGATGCCCTTGCCAACCTAGTGAGAGAAAAGGCCGGGGTTAAAATGCAAAAAGATCAGATCGACGCCAGCATAGCCGCAACCAAGGCCTCTTATAAAAACGTCAAGCAGAAATATAAAAGGGCCTCCGAGCTTTACCGGCGCGAGCTTATCTCCAAAGATGACTACGAGACCGCAAAGGCCGAGTGGGAGATGGGAAAATCTCGCCTCAAGGAAACCTCGGCTCGTATCGATGAAACTAAAGTTAAAGAGGCCAACATCATGGCCGCCGAGGCCCAGGTGAAAAGGGCAAGAGCGGAGCTAAAGATGGCACAGATCCAACTGAATCGAAGTGTGGTCCGAGCGCCTATTTCGGGCATCGTTATCGAAAAGAATGTGGAGGCGGGTCAGACAGTGGCGGCGAGCCTTCAGTCGCCTCCCCTGGTCACGATTGCCGACCTGACTAAAATGAAGGTCGATGCCTGGGTGGATGAGGCGGATATCGGTAGAGTAAAGGTCGGGCAGAAGGTCCGGTTCCAGGTGGATTCCTATCCCAGTCGCATCTTCAAAGGTAGAGTTGTGAGAATCTATCCGTCGCCACAGATACAGAACAACGTGGTGACATATGATACGGAGATCCATGTAGGCAATGAGGATTTAGCATTGAAACCGGGGATGACGGCGAATGTAACGATTATTCTGGCGAGGAAGAACGATGTGTTAATCTCGCCTCATACGGCTTTGCGGATTCAAAGAAGGGACATCCGCAAGGTTTACCCTGAAATCGGGGAAGAACATAGAACGGAGCACCGCAGGACAAGCCTGGAGGAAAGGGCTGCGAGGGCTCGTAGGAGGTTCCTCGAGGGGAAGGGGAGGGTCTGGGTCTATCGGAACGGAAAGCCTGAGAGGGTACACATCCGCTTCGGGGCCACGGATGCCAGGAGCATGGAGATCGTAGATGGATTGGGGGAAGGGGATAAGGTGGTCGTGGGCATTCTAACCGAGTCGGTAAAATCACAAACACGCTCTAGAGGCAGAAGGGCGTCCTGGATAAGGCGGCGCATTCTAGGGGGATTCTAGGGCATGGATCGGGAATCTCTCATCGAGATAGAAAATGTGACCAAGGTCTATGATCTTGGCGAGCAGAGAGTCGATGCCTTAAGAGGGGTTTCTCTACATATCTACGCCGGGGAGATTATTGCGCTCATGGGGCCTTCGGGTTCCGGAAAGTCGACCCTGATGAATATCCTGGGCTGTCTCGATCAGCCTACCACAGGCCGTTTTCAATTTTTGGGCAAGGAGGTGGGCAATCTCTCTCGGGATGAGATGGCCTTTTTGCGCAATCACGACATCGGTTTCGTCTTCCAGACCTATAACCTTTTGGCCAGAACGAGTGCCCTGGAAAATGTAGAGCTTCCCATGCTTTACAACGGTGCCTCTCCCGGGGTGCGCAAAGCGAAGGCAAGGGAGATGCTGGATCTGGTGGGTCTTGGGGACAGGGAGCACCACCAGCCGAGTCAGCTTTCAGGAGGACAGCAGCAGAGGGTGGCCATAGCCAGGGCCCTCCTAAACGAGCCGCGGCTCATTCTGGCCGATGAGCCGACCGGGAACCTCGACAGCAAGACAGGTGCGGAGATCATCGCACTATTTAAAGAACTGAACCGAGAGAAGGGCATTACCCTGATCCTTGTGACCCACGATCCTGATGTGGCCTCTCATTGTCACCGCATCGTTCATCTCAAAGATGGCCTTATCGAAGGGGAAGAGACGAGATCGGAGGATACTATTCCTGTCTCCAGCTCCTCTGCGGAAGAGCAGCCATCGGAGAAGCAGAGGAATTTTGGCGCGGACATGATTGCGAACGTTCGGATTGCCTTGAAGGCTGTCCGGGTAAATAAAATGCGTTCGGCCCTGACCATGCTGGGGGTGATCATGGGTGTAGCGGCGGTCATCGCCATGGTGGCGCTAGGCCAGGGGACCAAGCTAAAGATTGCCAAGCAGATGGAGAGGCTTGGGAGCAACCGTCTGACCGTTTATGCAGGGAGCTTTACTCGTGGTGGCAGGCACGGGGGAAGTGAAACCATCACCACACTAATGCCTGCGGACGCGAAGGCTATCCTGGCGGAAGTCCCAGGTATAAGAGCGGTGGCACCAACGGTAAGTGGAGCCGCCCAGGTTGTCTACGGCAACAAGAATTGGTTGCCAGCCTTTACGGGGACTACGCCGGAATATTTGAGCATCACGAGCTGGGGGATCGATGTGGGTTCGAACTTCAGCGAAGAAGACATGCTCCTGAACAGAAAGGTCTGCCTGATCGGAAAGACGGTGGCGAAGGAGCTTTTCGGTAGGCAATACCCAGTAGGGCAAGTCGTCAGGATCAAGCACATTCCCTGTGAGGTGGTTGGCGTGCTCAAGGAGAGGGGGACAGCCTCGCATGGTAGAGATCTTGACGATGTTGTGCTCATTCCTCTCCGAACGGCACAGAGAAAACTCCTGGGTATCCAGCATGTCCAGAGGATTGAGGTCAGTGCTTTGAGCCAGGAGGCTTCTTACCAGGTACAAAAAAGTATCACGGGGCTTCTTCGTAAACGCCACAGGATTACGGCGTCAAAGCCAGACGACTTTGGAATCCGTAATCGCACGGAGATCATCGAGGCGGCCAATGAGGCAACCAACACGCTCTCTTATCTCCTGGCAGGCATAGCCTCGGTTGCCTTGGTTGTAGGCGGGATCGGAATCATGAATATCATGCTGGTCTCGGTCACGGAGCGTACGCGCGAGATCGGGATCCGATTGGCGGTAGGGGCGAGGCGGCGCGATGTTCGGAGACAGTTTCTAACCGAGGCGATAGTGTTGAGTCTCTTCGGGGGGGTCCTGGGAATCATTGTTGGGATGGGGGCCTCGGTTGCCCTCTCTTATTTCGGTGGCTGGGAGACTTTGATTTCGCCCGGCGCGGTTCTACTGGCGTGCGGTGTTTCTGCGGCCATCGGCGTTTTTTTCGGCTTCCATCCAGCCGAGCGGGCGGCCAAACTAAACCCCATCGAGGCGCTCCGCTACGAGTAGAATCATTGCGTCTCGGGCCTCACATAGTCTTCTTGAGCACGATAATCTCAAGCTCAGGATTGAGAGTATGTCCAGAGAGTTTGATTAGGTTGCCGTCCTCTTCAGGACCTGCAGAATGTTTCAGGCTGTTGAGGTCGTC
>JACZXR010000330.1 GCA_022571535.1 Deltaproteobacteria bacterium
GGAGACCTATATTAGGGCCCTGCGATTCTTCGATAAATTTAAACCGGGAACAAACTGCCGAGCCTGGCTCCTAACCATCCTGCGAAACCTCTTTATCAACCGCTACCAGCAGAAAAAGAGGGAGCCAGAGAAGGTGGACTGGGAGAAGATCGAACAGGTCTATGAGTCCATGGTGGAGCAGGGGGAGAGGGCGGAGCGGGATAACCCTGAGAACCAATTGATCTCTCGGCTCATGGATGAGGAGGTGGAGAGAGCTTTGAGGGAGCTGTCCGAAGAGTACCGCATGGCTATAGTACTGGTGGATATTGAGGAGCTGAGCTACGAAGAGGCGGCCAAGGTGATGGAGTGTGCCATTGGGACGGTGCGTTCCAGGATCTCACGGGGGCGTCGGATGCTCCAGGTGGCATTGAGGAGCTATGCCTTGAAAAGGGACCTTACCAAGGAGTAGCGGGTGAGATGCTAGGTCCTGTCTTCGAGGTTTGGGATTAAATCTCCGGGATCAAAGACGGCTCTTAAATCGAGGAGAAAGCGGTTGTCTTTTATGCGTCCGAGGATTGGGGGAACGGCCAGCCGAAACATCTGCGCGATCCTCTCGGCGCCCATTTCGTGGTGTTGGATGGCAATGACCTTCGTCGGAATTTCTTCCGTAGGCAATGCCCCGCTGCCGATCTGAGAGGTGGAATCGTCCAGCGTCAGGTGGAACCCTTTCCCCAGTTTCTTTTCCAGGAGAGGGAGCAGCCTCTCTCCCATTTCTTCAATTTCTTTGAGGGCCCTGGTGAAGGCCTTCAGGGTGGGGATGTCGTCGGTAATGTTCGCTGATTGTTGATAGAGCCTCAGGGTCGCCTCCAACGTCCCAAGGGTTAGCTTGCCGCAGCGCAGGGCCCTCTTGAGGGGGTTCTGGTTCATCCGGTTGATCGAGACCTTTTTGCCTACCACGAGCCCCGCCTGCGGTCCACCGAGTATTTTATCTCCGCTAAAGGTCACAATGTCCACGCCTAGTTCGACCCGTTCTTTGATCACTGGCTCCTTAGGTAGCCCATATCGGCTCAGGTCTATGAGCGCCCCGCTGCCCAAATCCTCCATGACAGGGATTTTGTGTTTCTTCCCGATGGCAACGAGCTCGGCGAGATCAACCTCGGAAGAGAATCCAACAATCCGGTAGTTGCTTGTGTGTACCTTGAGCAACAGGGCCGTTTTTTTGCCGATCCCCCTTTCGTAGTCTTGAGGATGGGTGCGGTTGGTGCTTCCAACCTCTTTAAGGATTGCTCCGCTTTTGGCCATGACCTCTGGAATGCGGAATGAGCCGCCGATCTCGATCAGTTCTCCGCGAGAAACGACGACCTCTTTTTTATCTGCCAGGGTATTTAATGCCAGAAGAACGGCCGCGGCGTTGTTGTTAACCACGGTAGCGGCCTCTGCGCCGGTGAGCTCCAGTAGGACCTGCTCTATTGCCTCCTCTCTTTTGCCCCTTTTACCCTTGGAGAGGTCAAACTCCAGGTTGACCGGATGACCTCCCACGCGGTAGAGGGCCTCCATCGCAGCCTGGGACAGTAGGGCACGTCCCAGGTTCGTGTGGAGGAGTGTGCCGGTGGCATTGATGACCCGATTCAATTTGGGCACTCCATCAGAGGCAATCTGACTCTCTATCCGGGTTAGGATAAAATTTTCTTGCAATTCTTGGCTTGGAATGGATTTCCCCTGACGCAGGCCATGCCGAAGATCTTCCAGGGACTCTCTACATTTTCGGGTGACATATTCCCGGTTAAAGCGATTCAGGAGCCGTTCGCAACTGGGATGTTTTAGGAGGCGGTCGACGGAGGGGAGCTCACGCAGGAGATTTTTTGCCTGTTCCATCTCTGTGAAAGGTGAATAGCAAAGTGTTACTTTGCCATTTGCCCGAACAGGTTTGCATAGGGAGGGGTTAAATTCAACTCTCTACTAGCGCAGGACCAATTTTAAAAATTATTTAATGTAAACCCCGCCTCTTGAGGGGGGCACAAAGCCGATGGGGTTTCCAAAGGGGAGAAGCGGAAGCTCTCCCCTTTGGTCGAACACGGGGGTTCAAACCCCGTGTTCGATATAACTTGATTTCTTTCCGAAACCTGGTGCGAGATTGCATCGGATTCGTTGATATTTCTGGGGCGTTCCATTATTTGAGGACTATGGCGCATTCTGGCTCTGCCTTCCGGGATGGTGTAAAGGCAGCCATTCCGATCTGGATCGCCTTTGTCCCGGTCTCTTTCACCCTTGGGGTTGCCGCCAAGACCCATGGACTCGAGCTAGAGGAGATCATCCTGATGTCAGCTCTGGTCTACTCCGGGCCAGCTCAGTTCGCTGTCCTCGAACCCCTTGGGTCGGGAAAACCTGCCCTGCAGATTCTACTCACCACTTTCCTCATCAACTTGCGCTTCCTGGTGATGAGCGCCGCCCTGGCCCCTTACTTCAGAGGGGCAAGGCGAGCGAAAGTCCTGTTTTGCTCGCACTTTGTCAGCGCCAGTAGCTTCTTGCTTCCCTATGTTCGCTTCCAACAGCAATCCACCTCGTCAACTCAGTCCGGAGAGAGTTGCCGCAACGCCGAGGAGAATCTCCGCTACTTCCTAGGGGTGGCCCTGTTCAGCTTCACTGTTTGGGTCATGGGCTCTGGCCTGGGATACGGGGTGGCTCTGTCTGTGCCTGCCGGCTTCGAGGAGGGGCTAAGGTTTATGCTACCCGGTTATTTTGCGTGTATGCTGGCGACGGAAATAAAGGGGCGAATCATGTGGTTGATCATCATTGCCAGTTTCTTTGCGGCAGTCCCTGGATCTCTACTGAGCTCCGACTGGGGATGGCTCTGGACAACACTTATAGTCGTTACAATAGGTTGGGGAATGGAGCAGTGGAGACGATGCGGATCGCGATAATTGTGGGAATGGCTATAATGACCTACCTGATCCGGGTGGTTCCGCAGGTCTTTTTCGTTGGCCTAAGCTTCCCCGAAGGATTGGATCGGTATCTCCGCTATCTGGCCTACGCGCTTATTGCTGGTATCATCTCGACCAGTCTTTTCCTTTCAGGATCCCACTTTGAGGCCGCAGTCGCCCCTCAGCGCGCCCTAGCCCTGCTTGCCGCGGTCATCGTTGCCTCCTGGTCGGGGAGGTCTCTGCTCGGCATGCTCGTAGGCACCCTCATTTCACTAGCCTTCCCTTATTTCTCTTAGGGGAACGGTGGCGTAGAGACGCGGGCGGGCTCCCACGACTCGCGTGATGTGTCCCCGACCGGTGGTGTCCTCAGCCAGCATTACATCACCCGGACCAAAGCGTCGCACCGTGCCGTCGCCAACCTCAATCTCTCCCTGACCGGACAACGTAACCACATACTGCCGCCGCGGCGCCGGATGCCAGTCCTGGACGTGGCCGACCGGGGCTCGGCGAAAGGCGATGCCGGTAGCGGCTTGAAGTTGCGTCGTCTCTGTGGTCCCCATTGGCCCGAATTCCATCTCTATCTCCTCGAAGTGCGCCTCTCCGTCGTTTCCCGTATAAAGTCGAACAATCTTCATAGCTCGGCTCTTGTAGAAAATTTGCGTGAGAAAAGCAACCGAAATGGGCCATATAATTGTCTGCGCATCCTACGATGCGACACAGAAGACGATTAGGAACTGGATCGAAAGGCTTCGATGTGAGGCGGAGGGAGGGTGGAATTGACCGTGATCAGTATTTTTGGGGAGACAATATTCGATAACCGGTCGATTATTTCAACTTAAGGTCGCCTGTGAGGCAGGTCTGGATGTTTCTTTTGATTCAATGTAAATCCCGCCTCTTAAGGCGGGCACAAAGCCGATGGGGTTTCCAAAGG
>JACZXR010000331.1 GCA_022571535.1 Deltaproteobacteria bacterium
GTGCCCGGCTTCATGGAGCCAGTGGTTTTCCACTGCAATGTCCTGTTGAAGTGACTTTTTAAAAAATAGCGCTCTTTCTAGCGAAGGCGACAGGCGCAAGAATTCATGGGCCTGAGAGGGTATATCTGGCCCAAGACTCAATTCAACGACGCTTGAGTTAAATCTCTAAATCCTCCGCGTACATACGTTTACTTCCCTAGACTTGGTGCGGACAAGGGCGCCAGAGGTTGAGCTAGCGATAAAGCCAGAGTAATTTTAGGTCAAGTGATGAACACCCGGGTCATTGTCGTAGGCGGGGGGATTTCAGGTCTTGCGGCCGCCCACAGGCTGTGTGAACTTAGCCGAGAGAGGGGCATCAGGCTAGAGGTCCTGCTCCTAGAGGCTAGCCAGCGCATGGGCGGCTCTATCGCCACAGAGCGCATCGACGACTTTTTAGTGGAAGCAGGGCCAGACTCTTTCATCTCAGAGAAACCCTGGGCGCTGCAGCTATGCAAGCGTCTCGGAATGACCTCGCACCTTCTCTCACCTAGGGCAAAACACCAGCATCTCTATGTTGTCCATAAGGGTTCCCTGCATCCCCTGCCTGAGGGATTTATCCTCATGGCCCCGACGCATATGTGGCCTTTGATCGTTAGCTCTCTTTTTTCCTGGGCCGGCAAACTCCGCATGGGGCTGGAACTCTTTCTCCCGCGTCGCAGCGCTGAAGGTGACGAGAGTCTGGCGTCCTTTGTCCGACGCCGGTTCGGCTCCGAGGTCCTGGAGCGTGTTGCGCAGCCCCTGATAGGCGGAATCTACGCGTCAGATCCGGAAGAGCTCAGCGTTGCTGCCACCATGCCTCGTTTTCTTGATATGGAGCGCTCAAGGCGCAGTATCATCTGGGCGACATGGTTGGAAAAGCGGCGCCGCTCCCATGTGCAGCGGGAAGAAAGCGGGGTACGCTGGAGCCTCTTTGTGAGCCTCGTCGACGGCATGCAGGAGCTGGTGGATGCGCTGGCCAGTAGGCTTCCCGCTGAGGCGGCGCACTTGGGGATCAAGGTCGTGAGATTAGCGAGAGAGTCGGCAAAGAGAACGTGGATCGTTAGCACAGAGAAGGGAGAGGAATTTGAGGCGAATGGCGTAATCCTGGCCGTCCCAGCCTATGCGGCCGCGAAGTCCCTCTCCTCGCTTGCGCCGGCCCTTGCCGAGGAACTGGGGGCAATTCCGTACACCTCTGCTGCGACCGTGACCTTGGCCTATAGACGTGAAGACATTCCCAACGGCCTCCATGGGTTTGGTCTTGTCGCACCAGCTTCCGAAAGGCGCAAGATCACCGCCTGCTCGTTCAGCAGCGTAAAATATCCCGGCAGGGCCCCTGCTGGATACGAGCTGATCAGGGCCTTTGTCGGCGGCGCGCTGCAACCCTTGCTGTTCGGGCAGAGCGACCATGCCATGGAAACCGGCGTGCGGAAGGAACTCGAGGCACTGCTCGGGATCCAGGCCCCACCGCTCTTCTGCCGCATCCATCGCCACCCACTCTCGATGCCCCAATACCGCGTTGGCCATCTTGACCGCGTCGGGAGGATTGAGGCCCAACTGGTCCATTTTCCCGGTCTTGCTCTCGCCGGCAATGCCTATCGTGGGGTTGGAATCCCCGACTGCGTCCACAGTGGAGAGGAGGCGGCAGAGGCGTTGATGAATGATCTGCCTAATCCTGGATAATGGGGCTAGAGGTGGCAGGATCCGATGATGTGGTCGCCCTGTTTGAGATCTTCTGGTCGGACTGTCGTCCCAAACACCACGTCCCTCCGACCAAAGACCTCCAATACCTGATCGATATGTACATCGAATTCTGGGCCAAAGGCCCTTTCCAGGGCTAGCGCCTTTTCACTGTAAATTTCCTCGTACCACTCACCTTCAGGACTCATAATCTTGACCAGCCAGGCCACGCTAGCGGGTCACCTGCGAACTCAGGTGCGGTTCGTATAGCATCTGGATGACGATTCCGTCGGGATCCGCACAGTAGAAGGAGGCGCTTCCATCCCGATGGGTCTTGAACGGATGGATAATCTTTACCCCCTTGGCCCGAAAGTCCTCTTCCAGTTCTCTTACCGTCTCTGTTTCATCGATGATAAAGCCAAAGTGGTCCAGGAGCTGTGCGGCAGGCGAAGGCTCCGTATCCGCAGAATGCTCATGCAGGGCAAGGTTGTCCGATCCAGAGGAGAGATAAACGTTTTGCGCGTCTGGCTCCCACACCACCTGCATCCCGAGGATCTCCTGATAAAAGGCCTTGGAGCGCTTGATGTCCTTGACCTTAAGGGCGATATGGCGTAGCCCCTTGAGCCCTTTGACCATGCCCATGATGAATCTCTGTATAACATAATTTCTAGAAAAAAAAGGGGACCCCCTTGCACCCAGGGAAAAAAAGGCGATACTTTCAAGATATGAAAGAGGCCCTTTGGTGGGAGACGCAGGAGGATGGCCGTATCCTCTGTACCCTCTGCCCGAGATACTGTCGAATCGGGAAGAATCAGCCAGGATTCTGCTACATTCGCAAGAATATTGACGGCAAACTCTACTCACTCGGATACGGCAAATCGGCTGGATTTGCCATCGATCCTATTGAGAAAAAGCCTCTCAACCATTTCCTGCCGGGCACAGAGATCCTGAGCTTCGGCACTGCTGGCTGCAATCTGGGCTGTCGTTTCTGTCAGAACTGGAGCATCAGCAAGGCGAAGCTAGACGATGCCCAGAGCCTGAGCGCCAGTCCTGAGAGTGTAGTTGAATTGGCTCTGAGGCACCGAGTTCCGAGTCTTGCCTTTACCTACAATGACCCGGTCATCTGGGGTGAATTTGTTATCGACATCTCGCGTATTGCCCGGGAGAGCGGTGTCAAGAGCGTCATGGTGACGGCAGGTTACATTACTCCAGAGGCACGCCCTCAAGTCTATCGCTATATCGACGCCGCCAACGTTGATCTCAAGGCATTCACAGAGCAGTTTTATCGCAAGCTGACCTTCTCCCACCTCGATCCCGTCCTGGACACCCTGAAATGGCTCAGGAACGAAACCGACATCTGGTTTGAAATCACGAATCTGATCATTCCTGGCGAGAACGATGACCCTGAGGAGACCAGACGCCTGTGCAACTGGGTTCTAGATAATCTCGGTGACGAGGTGCCCCTGCACTTTACTGCCTTTCATCCAGACTTCAAAATGGTGGACACACCGAGAACCCCGGAATCTACGGTACAGCGCGCTCGTCAGATTGCGCTTTCGGCGGGCGTTAAGTATTGCTACGTGGGAAATGTCTTTGACGAAGAGGGACAAACCACTTACTGCTCAGGCTGCGGCCGTGCATTAATTCGCCGATCCTGGCACGAGATCCTGGAGTATCATCTTGTAAACGACCATTGTGCTTGCGGCCAGAAGATTCCCGGTTATTTCCTGCGCGGGAAGGGAACCCGGCACCGATCGGTTGGCCGGTTGATCTACCCACACGAAAGCCGGTAGGGCCATATAAAAACTAGCCAAATATATTTGAAATTTTCCGTTGAATTTGGGTTTAGGGAATCGGATAAACGATGACTCGCCCTGTGGAATAACTTCACGGCGAAACCGATATATTTTCTGTCGAGGAGGTATTCCACGGGGTGGAATAGCGCTTCGGGCGAACAACTCGATCTTGGTCGAGTCGGTATTCCACGGGGCTCGCCCCGTGAAATAATGCCGTGAATGAAAAGATAACGCTTCTGTGGAAAGGATATTCCACGGGGCGAGCCGCAAAGGCGCAAAGGACGCCAAGTTCGGAGAAATAGGAAAATATTTTTCTTTGCGGTCTTGGCGTC
>JACZXR010000332.1 GCA_022571535.1 Deltaproteobacteria bacterium
CAGATTTCCTGCACCCGGATCCTCCGTTCCACGGTTTCGCCTTTCACTATCTGTCCTCGTTACGTTAACACGTCCATCGGTTCCGATACACTGCCGTGTGTCTCAACAATTTCTTGGAGAGGCTGTTAATTACTTCCTAACTCGCCATTTTAGTAGAGTCTGGGGGGGGCGTCAATATGCTAAAAAACGGTGTATTGGCGGGCATTAACAGGCCAATTTCATCCTAAGCGCAATTAATCGACGCTTTAATTGAGCCCTACGAAGTTCCTTGACACAGACCAACCGCAGCGATAAGGGTGCCTGTATGATCCGCGTCTACGACACCTCCCAGTTATTCAGGGAAAACACCTTCCTGAGAATTCAACACCTCTATGATGAGATAGCTGCATCACAGAGGTGGATGGAGCATGGCTACGTTAAACTGTTGACAAGGAAGAAGGTCTAAATGTTTCCACCAGTTTGGCAGATGCCGTTTTCGATTCGATTATACAGCATAATTTCTGTAGTCACGGTGGTCTCATTGCTAGCAGCTTTCTTTCTTCCAATCCCAGAATGGGCTAGAGGAATTGTCTCGCTGCCGGCCGCAGCAGGTCTCGCGGGAGCCTTATTCCAAATATTTCGCGATAGGGTTGCCCACGAAAGAGCTGTCGACCTACAACGGAAGGAGCAAATGTTCAATCTCGGTATAGCCTCTCACATGGCAAATGTTGCTTTCGATAAACACATTGAGTTCTGCGAGTTATATATCCAGCAAATGCAAGCTGGTTTGGGCGATCTTCTCGCAAAGGGTCCAACCATCCAGGTGCTGAAGTTCTGTGGTAAGCTTGGGGACACTCGATTTCGGTATAGAGCATGGATCACTTCTGAAGTATGGGACAGACTTTTACTCTTTGAAGTGGCACTAAGGAAGCTAGGTGCAAGCGCTTCTGTGCTAGAGCATTCGCCAGTTAGTGAGGGCAGTTCCCAAGCTGCTGATCAGATGGATAAACTTTTTCAAGGTATACTGGCCTTAAAAGAAGGTACGGAATTGGATAAAGAGGCGGCTGCAAGTCGCGTTATCCGACATTTACAAGACTTCCTCGGTATAGAGGAACTTTCTCGGCTAAGGGCGTCAGTGCTGGCTGAGGTTTCACGGTTCGTTGGTCAATCATCCCGTAGCTGATGAGAAAGCAGATAAATGAAAACGGCGGCTTGTTGCGAACCACCCCTTGTTTTAGGACGGCTTATTCCCCTCTTTTCTGCCCCTCTTTTACAATTGCTTGCAGATATTCCAGATCAGCTACGATGCCATTCGCGTAGCCGAATAAGAGAACCAAGAAGCACGCTATGCCCGCAAGAAGAAAGGGTACTGCTAATTGACCAGGCTGGTCATAAAAATGCCAGATTGCCAAGCCTACTCCCGACACGAAGAACACCAACCCTAAATACTCAAAGCACATCTCCCACCAACTCCTATCGCGTTGGAGGAATTCCTCCGCAAATTCCTGGGGTGTTTGCATACGTGTTTTCCTTTCCTCTCTTCGACGATCAGTTAACACTTTTTCGCCATCCTTGACGCTTATTTGACCGTCCACGTATTGCCGGAGAATTTCAATCACCTCTGACGGATATTCATTTTGACCCCATATCTTCCTGATCGCTCGGGTCACAGGAGCAACTGTGACGGCACTTCGTGCTCTGTAGGCTGATCCACGGCTCAAGAAAACGACCGGCCTTCGGCCGACCGGATGTGGCAAATGAGCCCACCAAACCTCGCCTCGCCTCATCTACCACTTTTCTCTTGGTAGTACACTGGAGAGCAGTCTAGCTCCGATTTCCGCCCAGGCTGTATCTTCCGGTTTCCTCCGATATCCCTCCACATATCGACGGTCCAACTCTCTTGCTTCAAGGCTTTTTAACCGTTGCCTACAGGCTTCCCGAATAAAGGCAGCCCGGCTTTCAGCTACCGCTCCTGCGGTCTTGTCGATATACTTCAGCAGATCGTCTTCCATAGGGACCTGGATGATCTTTTTAGCTCTACTTTTGGCCATGATCTGCTTCCACAATATTATGTGTAATGGTTACCACAATTCTCTCTATATTTCAAAACGTAATATTGGGGTAAAATCTTTACTTTTGACATTTGCGCCATTCCGCAACAATCTTGACCGTGCTCGAGTTCGTGCCGTAAAATCGTGTTCGTGAGCGTAGAAACTGTAAAGGCTTTCGGGTCAGGCGTGCGTATTGACTTAACGCTCGGACACGGATCAGGATAGGGTAGAGTAGAGGACGGGCTCAACCATCCATAGGAAAAGGGGACAGGCTACTTTTCTAACGATCAATCAAGTATAGTCCTGGGTCGCGATACTGAGTTCGAAAAAATAAAAAACACCACCGGCCTGGTTTGCCGAGCCGATGCCGTAGTCAATGTGCCGGGTACTACCCACTTTCCAGATAACCCCTTATCAACTCTTACCGCCTTTCGGGAATTCCCGAAAGGCCGAAACGGATCAACTGAGCTTGCTCAAGGCTCCTACGGCTCTTTTCAATGATTCCACAAGGGGGATTATAGGTAGAGTAGAGGACAGCCTCAACCGCTGGTGCTTGAATCTTAACGAGGCTTGCTCAGCGTTCACTCGCGTTGCAACCCGGCAACTCGCTCTCCGCCTAAGGCGGATTTGTCGGTAGGCTTCAACATGTCGATTTCTCTCCATGTTGCTACCCAAGCTATCCGCCTAAGGCGGAGCGGGACTTCCCTCATCTAAATGAGAGTCACCCTATGGATCACGACAGCCATTCATCTGGACACACCCAAGAGCAGACTTGACACCACTTTCGGATTTCACTGGACCCCTGCCCCGATTCCCGCCCCAACATCCCCTAGTGGAAATATAGCAGTAAGTGGTATCATAGTATTCAATGTACTGGATAACAACTCAGCTGGCTTTTGGTGGGCTCACCTCGATCGCTATCAGCGACGGGGCGACGGCCATACTCAATCTGTTTGAAGAGCAGCCCTATGAGCCTCCCGCCAATGTGGTCTACCGGCAAAACGGATTCCCCGACACACAGCCGTTTCCCATGGAGACCATATGGGATTGCGTGCGCTGGATCGACCGTGAGATAGCCGCCGGTCGCAGGGTTCTCGTGCATTGCGCCGAGGGAAACTCCCGGTCCGTGACCGTCGTCATCGCCTACTTGATATTCAAGGGCGGCAGCCTGGAAACGGCTAAAAGTTTGATCCTGAGTAAGAAACGCTTCTATACGGCCAGAGGCGTAGATACCTTAGAGCCCATGCAGTTTCACGACTCGTTCTTTACCCAGTGGAAAGAATTCCTGGCGCGGCACGCCGGCGGCACGCTGCCTAGTCCCGGTGCCTGATCCCTGCTGGGTCGCGTCGGTCCGATGACTGACCTTAAAGCGGGGTTTATCTTATGCGGGTTAGCACCCGGCTTGTCAATTTCCGGTGTCCGAGTCCACCACTCTGCCCCCGGCACCCTACCCACTGCTTCTCGCCGGCTTGTCAATTGTAACTCCGGTGGAGAAGAGCGCAACAAGTCAATACGGATTCTGCTGAAAAACCCCTCTTGTTGATGCGAGATTGTCTTGGCCATATAGCATAACGTTCCCAAAAGTAGAGATTGTCCCCGAAATAGTCTTGGGAACCATGGGAGATACCTCTCCTTTCCTTTATGCCGCCTTACTGGTGCTGGGTTTCATCTCAAAGGCCTTTAGATTGAGGTATCGTTTGTTATTGCAGGCCGCTCCCATCATGTAGTGTGATAGACGAACACGGTTGATCCCACGATATTTCGTTCGCCTCAGTCCATGTCCCCGCA
>JACZXR010000333.1 GCA_022571535.1 Deltaproteobacteria bacterium
GGAGGCGCCGCTCACCTTGGGCACCCCGAAGAAAATAAGCCCTTTCCGATCTACTTTTTCTTGGGTACAAGGATCTCCTTCAAAGTAGATATCACGGCAGAATCGAGATTATACAGGCTCGCAAAGACCTTCGCTGTTGCCGGCCCATCGATTGGGTCAATTTCCAACTTGGCCTTCTTGGCCTCGGCCAGAAGCTCAGGATCTCTCAGCGTCTCAACGAACGCCCTCTGGAGAACCTGGAGACGATCTTTAGGCATCCCGGGGGGTACGGAATAAAGGAACTGCCCACCATAAACACTCTGAGCTATACTAAGGAATTGGCGCGCTTCAGGGGTCTTAGCGTAGTGGATAGCTAAAGGGACATCTTTGATTTCAGGATGCGATTTAAGAGAGGTCTGGAGAACCATGCTAATTTTTCCCGAGGCTAACGCACTGCGCGAGATCGCCTTCAGTGTTTGCCAGGAGCCGCAATAGCCGTCAACTTCTCCGGCCTCAAGGGCCAGCCTAACCTTGGCTCCACCCCTGTATCCGTCAATCACCTGCATCGGGAGCCCGATGGCTACCTTAAGAAGCTTGGGGACATCAGACGTGCTAGTCCCAGGACCGATCGCCCCAATCTTGATAGGCCGTTTGGCAGCGAACCAGTCTTCCATGGATTTAATGCCGCTCTCTTTCCTGAAGGTACAGACAGTATCATAGGCGCTAGGAACACCAAGCCAGCCGAATTTACGGCCGTCGAACTTCGTAGCTTTATTACCCATAATGTTCTGAAGGACCAAGCCTGAAGCCCAGGCACCGATCGTTAGCCCGTTAGGTTTTGCTTTATTGTAAATATAGTTGGCTGCGATCATCCCTCCGGCTCCGGTCATGTTTTGGACAATCGTGGTGGGGCTTCCGGGGACGTGCTTGGCAAAGTGACGGGCAATAAGCCGCGTATAAGCGTCAAATGAGCCCCCTGGCGAATACCCAACGACAAAAAAGATCGTCTTGTCCTTGAAGTATTCCTCTCCATGCGCGATGACGGCGCCACCGGCAACAAGGCTCATCGCTACAATGGCTCCCATAAACAATTTAATGCTCTTAACCATAATGACCTCCTGGACTAAGTTAAAAACCCTTTTTCAAAAAACTTCTTCGTCAAGCGGTTAGCTCAGAAACACTATCACTGAAATCGAGGTATTTCTCCCATACATGCTGAGCCCTGAATCCCAGAAATGTCTCCGCCTTTCTTGAATCCAGGCCGCTCCAGTTCCCGGTGAGACCTTCTTTAATGGTCTTAATCCCAGGAAGAAATCGCCGGATCAAGTCATCCGTAGATTCCCTCATTCGACTTGTAGGAGCGGCTATGTTGAATACCTCGTGCCCGTTGATATCAGACTCTAACCCCAATCTACAGGCCAGGGCCGCATCCCGAGCATCCACATAAGTCCAAAACGTTCCCAGCTTGACGCGCGGATTTTTCCACTGCTCCGTGAAGCTCTGATACGATAGATCGAAATTAATCCCGGTTAATCGCAGGCTGGCAACTTTGATATCAGAACTTGCCACAAAGCTCTCCGCTATCTGTTCTCCGACAAGCTTGGAAAGACCGTATGGATCTTGAGGTCTGCAGGGATGACTCTCATCCAGGGGAAGGTAATCGGGAACCCATGCCCTAAGGGCATAGAGAAAACCATAAGCAGCTACACTGGAGGCAATGACCACGTGTTTGGCTCCCATATCTGAGGCCGCTTTGAGCACGTTATAGGTCGCGGTCACGTTATTGCTAAATGTCTCACTGTCGGATGCCAGATTCGGCGCCTGGTAGGCCCCCAGGTGAACAACTCCTTGGGACCCTTTCAGCGCCTCATAGAGATCTCCGGATTTTCTGAGATCGGCAACCCAGGAGGGACAGAGTTTCTCCGGCGGAGGGACCCTGTCGAGGCTCAAGACTTCGTAGCCATGGTCCAAGAGCTCACGCACCACGTACTGTCCTAGCCTTCCGCTACCACCGGTAACGACAACCTTCATACCTGTGCGCATAAAGACCTTATGGCCTCCGGAGAAGCCCTGAACTTATTAGCTCCTTAAGCAGCTCATCTCTAGCTTCCTTAGGCATCGGCTTTGTCTCCCATTTCGGAAAACGACGGATTGAAAATCCCCTCATTCTGAATGTCTCGGCAACCACACTCCTGTCAATCGTCGATCTCAAGCAGGTTCCACTGTTTCTCGGGACGACTCTTTTTTACCCGACCCTTTTCTCACGCGCCCCAACAAAGGAATCAAACCGGACCATCCCATTTTCATTCTCCTTAAGGAAAAGTCCCTTGGGCTGGCCACCTTCGATCACGGTCTGAATAGCCTCCGAAACCAAACGGCGCAGCATGATGACCCCTCGATCGGAAGCGCCTAGGTGCTCTCCGCGCTCTCCGAGAAGACCTTGTGTCCCCTGGGTTATGATGTCTTCCTGGCGGATGTTTCCTCTAAAGGGCATATATTTTCGTTGATCATATTCTTTGACCTCTTGCCTTGGAATCTCCCTGCTGCGCATCTTCCTCAACTTGTCAAAGATGTCCGGGTCTGGCCCGGTATAATAGTCGACGGTAAAAAGCATAAAATGGTGATCATCATTTGGGGTGATAAACATCGTATGTTCGAAATGCGAACCCTCTCTCATTACCACTTCAGGATCAACTTTGGCATGAACGAACTCCGTATCGCCCACCTGAAGGATGCTGGGAAAGGCCAGGCTCATCTCATCTATAATTTCGGTCTCAACAGTCGGGCCTGGCTTTTTCATGACCATCTTCATCCCGTAATCGGTCTCGACCGCCTCATAGGACGGCGGGTCCTGGAAACTAAAAAACTGGTTGCCCCAGGTTTGCTCCCCATAGCCGCTGTCCCGATGCAGGATCCATACATGGCAAGGGTCCGCGCTGTTTTCGTAGAAGTTGAACCAGTTATAGTCAAAATGGCGGGTAGGCTCGATCTGTCTCATCCCCCCGTGATCAATCAGTGGAGAAAATCTGGGCAGGGGCGGAGGATTATCCCTGTCTGGACCCATATAGGTAAATATCAACCCGCCGAGTTCTCTAACCGGATAGGAAGGATGCCTGATCTTCTCATGGAAACCACTATCTCTAGGCTCCCCAGGCTGCTCCAAACAGTTCCCCTGCACATCATAGAGCCAAGCGTGATACGGACAACGGATTCCTCTATCCTCTATGTCCCCGTATTCCAGCGAGCTGCCGCGGTGCGAACAGTGCAGACCTAAAAGACCCAATCGACCCTGCAAATCGCGGAAGAGAACAAGCTCTTCACCCAGAATCCTGACTGCCTGGGGAATGTCGTGGAGATCCGCGGCTGTTCCCACGACCAACCAGTATCTCCGGAACCACTCCCCTGCAGGAGTTCCTGGTCCTACACGGGGAATATCCTCTACGCTAACCCTTGACGCCTGCGCCATTTAGCGACCCCTTCATATCCATTTTTATCATACATGTCGCGTGCATGACGGGGTAGCAGCTGTCAGCCCCGATCCGAAATTATTCCGCTCGTGAAATAGTCCCTGATGAGCATCAGGCCTCGCCAAAGAGCTGCTTTTACCCCGTACCACAGAGCGCCCTGTACGTGCCTGTCCGCGCCCTAGCAGGTGGGAGCGTGGGGATGAACCCCGTTCCAACTCCGTCGTGATAAAACGATACGTCCCCTATCCAACACGGTTGGACCGGGGTGAATGTTCTGAAGTTCCCGAAGGGCAAGCCCTAATGCCACGGACGTAAGTCCGTGGTACGGGGTTTACCTTGAGAGTTACCTTACCACTCCCTCTACGTTAACG
>JACZXR010000334.1 GCA_022571535.1 Deltaproteobacteria bacterium
ACCGGGTGGTGATGGAGAAAGTTATGAACAAGAAGAGGGATGTCCTCGCGGCGCTGGCACAGGGGGTTCAGGTTGATGACAATCACGCCTATCCGGTAATAAAAGTCACTGCGCATTTTTCCCTGTGCTACAAGATCCTCCAGCGGGACGTTGCTAGCGGAAACCACGCGCATGTCGATGTGGACCGTTTGGCTCCCGCCCAGCCTCTGTACCTTCTTTGTTTCAAGGACGCGTAAGAGCTTTGCCTGCATGGCAGGGGACATGCTCTCAATCTCGTCAAGAAAGAGCGTCCCGCCTTGGGCCAGCTCAATCTTTCCCGCCCTGGCCTGGTCTGCGCCGGTGAAGGCCCCCCGTTCATAGCCAAAGAGCTCGCTTTCCAGAAGGCTCTCCGGAATTCCTGCACAGTTGATGGTTATGAACGGTCCCTTCCGTCGTGGGCTCTGGTGGTGGATTGCATTTGCCACCAGTTCCTTTCCCGTTCCTGTCTCTCCCTCTATGAGCACCGTGATATCCGTGGAAGATACCGACCGGATAATCTCAAAGACCCGGTGCATCTCGGGCGACTTACTGAGCATGCCTCCGAACTTGTAATTGTCCTTGATAGAGCTTCGGAGGTGTCGGATTTCTGTGTAGACCTGCGCCTTCTTCAAGACGGCCCGAGTGGATTCTTGAATCGCTGCTGCGCTAAAAGGTTTGAGGATGTAATCGCTAGCCCCCAACTTGAGGACTTCCACTGCGGTATCAATATCCCCGTAGCCGGTGATAACGATCACTGGGACGTCAGGGTGTTCCTCTTGTATCCGCTTGGTCAGTTCTATGCCGCTCAATCCGGGGAGTCAGATATCAGTGACCACAAGATCGATGTTTCGGCTCTCCAGTCGTTGTAGCGCTTCATCAGCGGAATTAGCAATTGTCACTGAATAGCCACTGTGGGTATACAAGCGCTCCAGCTGCTGGCAGATCACTGGCTCATCGTCGACCACAATAATATGGGCTTCCGGTTCTTCCAAGGATCTTGTCTTTCGGTAGACTCCATGGCCTTCAGTTTTACTAGCGGTTCCTTATTGACTGTCACGTAGGTCCTATTAATCTGAATGGGGCGGCTCAAATTTTCAGCGCTTTAGTTCCATCCTGCCCCCTCTTTAACTCCTGCCTTGTTGGGGTGAAGATTGCCTTGATTTCATGTTTAGTGAGAATGGTGACCGATCCCCCAAACTTGTGCCTGATCATGCGCTAAAACACATTCCCGGCCTCTACTCGCCAGCAAGAACCTGCCACTACCATGTTGAAATGACCCGGCGATCTCCCTGGCGGTGCACCATTTGCTCCGTTTCCTGGAAGTCCAGCGTGGGTTAAAGCCTCAAAGACGACCCCAGGCGAGATACTTTTCTCTAGCTCCTCGATTTGAGCTTAAGCTCTTTCACATCCTTATCTTCTTAAGTTGGATTTAAGCTTCAGTTTTATGAGGCAAGGCCTGTGCCACTTGTATATACTGTGAGCAAACGGGCATTTTAGGGAGATAATCGAAACAATTCCAGCCTAAATCAGGCAATGATGCCCAAAATACCGCAAAATCTTAAGGCAAAAATGCCCGATCGGGCATTTTTGCCGCCCCCCATGGGCTCCTGTTCGTGCCATTGCCTTGCGGCGACGGGAACCCAAGTGGCAAACTCTGTTACGAAACGTATCTCATATGCTGTTGAAGATATGGTCTAAAAAGTGACTTGGAGTTGCTGATACATGTCCCTGTTAAATCCCAAAGGTAGTCGCGAATCTTAAAATTTTTGTGAGTTATTTTGATCCGTCAATTTATTTGGGCAGTTTTGCCCGATCCTGAGACGAGCGCCAAAGGTAAATCGGGTGAAAATCAGGCACTTACGAGTTGGCAGGCTTTTTGCCCCTTGAAATATTAGGAAGCCAGCCATGGGTGTGTTGGCTCAGGTATGATATAGAGAGACAAGATAAGCATAAGCAAGACAATCCGGTCACACCAGATGGGTCTCTTGCTACCGAAAGAAGGAATCTTCTTAGGCGCCATTGAGAATATCGGAAGGACACTGCTGCTAGTCGATTTCGGAAAAGCAGGAAAGGAATACATTTTCAACCACGAGATCGAGACACAGAGGGAAAATTAACAAGAATCGCGGCAAGGAGATGACGTTGCTTGGCCTGGAACACCACAGCCTCAGCACAGAAGACATAGATAAAATGGTAGCTTCTCTGTTTCAGCCAGACAGCGTCCCTCCCGCTCAGTATCTTGAAACCGATTGCACGAAGACCTACCTAGAGGCGGAGCAGAAACTAATGTTGGCAGTCCTGGAAGATGCCGTAACCTGCTTTCAAGGGTACTTCGCCGCACGAGACAAAAAAGAGGCGAGGCTATTCCGTGAGGCCGAGGATTGGATCTTACAACAAGAGAAGAGCGATTGGCTTTTTTCTTTTGACAACGTCTGCGAGACCCTTGGCCTAGACCCTGGCTACATCCGTGAGGGATTGCTGCGGTGGCGGCACCATCGGCTTAGAGAACGGGACCGGGTTCGACCTAGAGTGAATCGGAGCCGGTACGCTTCCAGGAACTGAGATTCTTTACCGAGACAGCCATAGTGCCAGAAAGTTCGATAAGCGGCGGTCCACATCGGGCCGCCGTTTTCTTTCCAAGGGGGCATCTATCTGGCCCAAACGCAGTTAAAGCGTCGATTAATTTCGTCTTGGCGTCCTTGACAGCCTTTTCCCCTGTGATATTGGTCTCTTAGTAACAAGCCGATAAGTATGAGCCTCTCCCAGCATTGATTAGGCTTCTCGTAAGATGTGAGGCCCAAGGAGGGGAGAAATGGACAGTATAGAGCCAGCTGCTTTTGCAGTTCTTTGCAGGGTGCTGGCTTTTCCGTTTAGTTGTTTGGGGAATGCTTGGATTCTTGCTGGCCATGCTTTGAAAGGACTGGGTTTCATTCCATCTGGTGAGTTACGTGTGGTAACGCGGCAGACAGCCACAGAGATGTCGTTTAATACATTTTGAACCGTTTCAGAAAGGAGTGGTAGCATGACTATAATGATCTTCATAATCCTTGCCTTAATTGTTGCACTGGTAGGACCCCAATTGATCAAAACCACTGATCCCCAGAAAGAAGACCTGATCCGAGTCTATCGTCATGGTATTCGGATTGTAGGTATTCTTCTTGTTTTGGTGTCGGTGGCTTTTACATCGTTCGTGTTCGTCGACGCAGACGAAGGGGGTCACAAGCACAAGATCTACTTTGGAGGTAACCTCAGGGAGGGGGCGATCATCGCCGCTAACGGTGAAAAAGGGCCACAGGCGGAAATCCTGTCGCCGGGCTTTCAGTTCGAGCCGCTTATGAATATCCTCAATGATGTGACACTGAAGAAGGTTATTGATATTCCGGAGGGCCGCTTGGGTTTTCTTCTTGCCCGCGACGGTATTCTGCTCCGCCCGGATCAAACCTTCGCCGATCCGTTTCCTCCTGCCGAGGCCGGCAAGATGGTCAATGTTGCGGCATACTTCCTGACTCATGGTGGGCAGAAGGGACCCCAGACCTCAGTGCTTACACCTGGGAGATACCGGCTGAATCTTTTCCTGTGGGATGTGAAGACATATGAAGTAACGGACATCCCGAAAGGATTTGTTGGCGTCATCAAGTCAAACGTCCATTCCAGGGTACACTTTGGTAACCTTAAGGGCAGCAAACCGGCAAAGTGCGCGCCGGTTGGTGGGCTCGAGAACGAGGGTGCACTTGCTGTTTCGCTAGTTCCGGTTGGGTGCATAGGCATTTGGAATCATGCGCT
>JACZXR010000335.1 GCA_022571535.1 Deltaproteobacteria bacterium
GGGTACCGGGCGAGCAGGCTAGTGGTGATTGTCGGCGAGTCGGTTTTAAAAAATACAGGCCTATTGACATCCTCTACCATTGGGATAATGCAGTGCCTTCCCTGAAAACAGGTAAATTTTTGGTGGAAAACTCGTATTTTTACGAGTTGTTGGGGTTCATTCAGGCTACTATCTTTCAAATCAAGTTATATCGAACACGGGGTTTGAATCCCCGTGTTCGACCAAAGGGGAGAGCTTCCCTATGGGAACCTATTTTTGGAGAGCGCAGGACATTGACTCGTAAAGAGAAAGATCATATATCCAATCTTTAAAACCTCGGTTTTTCTGTCCCCAGCTACAGAGAGAGACCGAAAAAACTTACCCTGCATGACTGATGGTGGCAAGGCGGGCAGGGCATTGTGCTCTACCTGCTCGCGTATGTGGGTCGGTGTCATTTTATTGAATTTATTGATCTCCTCATTGCGGCATGACAGCGCTAAACAGCGAACACCACTGACTTCGACGGCTATGTGCTCTGTACGGTGGCCACTTTGAAAAATTCACCACAGTTTTTGCTGCCATTACTGTTTGCCTTAATAAGTTGCCAGCCTGCTGCCTTCGGCGGTGAAAAAAAAGTCGTCATAGCCCATCGGGGCGCACCGGGATATTTGCCAGAACACACCCTGGAATCCAAGGCGATGGCGTATGCAATGGGGGCCGATTATCTCGAACAGGATGTGGTGCTGACCAAAGATAATCGGCTGATAATCTTGCACGATGTTCATCTCGATACAGTTACTAACGTCGCTCAGTTATTTCCGAAGCGGGCACGCAAAGACGGTAGATATTACGCAATTGATTTTACCTTGGCAGAGATCAAATCCTTGCAGGTTACAGAAAGAATCGATCTCAAAAACAATACTGCGGTCTATCCAGGCCGATTTCCCATTCGGTCTGGCAAATTTGAGATATCCACTCTTAAAGAGGAATTGGAGTTGATCCAGGGGTTGAACAAAAGTACGGGAAGAAACGTGGGAATATACGTTGAGATCAAATCGCCCGCATGGCACAGGAAAGAAGGCAAAGATATCAGTAGGGCAACTTTGGAAATTCTCTACAGCTATGGATACCGTGATAAGGACGACAATGCCTACATTCAATGCTTTAATGCGGCAGAGTTGAAACGCCTCCGCTACGAACTTAAAACCAAACTGAAATTGGTTCAGTTGATTGGTGAAAACGATTGGAATGAAGCACCTACTGATTATGAACCTATGAAAACTCTAAAAGGCATGGGGGAGATTGCCAAATATGCCGACGGTATTGGACCTTGGATATTTCAGATTGTTAAAGGCCTGGATAAACAAGGAAATTTAATTGTTACTTCAATGGTCAAAGACGCTCATGCTAACGGACTTAAGGTTCATCCTTATACCTTCCGCGCAGATTCTTTGCCCGCTTATGTTAGTAGCCTGGAAGAGCTCCTGCGGATTTTCTACATCGGCATTGGAGTGGACGGGGGGTTCACCGATTTTCCTGATCGTGTTGTAAAATTTCTCAGAGAAGCTGAATATCGCCGAACGCAAGGAAAAAAATAGAAAGAACACATAATTCCTAACCGAAGCATTTGAAGTTTTTATTTGATAAACCGCAAATGGACGCAGACAGACGCAGACTTTTGTTCTGCCGACGCGGCTGAACAAAATACTTCCTTCGCTTCGCGAATTAATATAATAACTAAAGAGCGCAAGAGTTAATGTCCGGCCAGGTCGGCCGGCGTTTGTCAGAGTTCAGAGAGTCGATTATAGTTGGGGAGTTAGATGAAAGGGTAGTCGAAGTAAGCTATGGAACGAGACACAGCCGGTAGAGCAGCAAGCGGGGCCCAGATCTACGTGGCGGACCTTGTCGGGATCGCCATGGTTCGCGAGATGGGCGCCATGATGGCGGGTATCATTTTGGAATTCTTGGTGCTTCCCCGGATGATTGCCCTGATCCTGATGATGCCCCTGCTCGTCTTGTACGCGGACTTTGTCGGTATCCTGGGTGGGGCTGCCGTAGGGCTAGTATCTTAGGGAACACGCCTCGCTTCCCGATTGATCCCAGGCCGGTTTGTCCGTACAGGGTAAGGAGAGAAGTTGAGAGACAATGTTTAAACCTCACATGAAATTCGCGACGTTTTTTTTGCTTGCGCTTCTTTTCGGCGGCTGCGGCCCTACGGCAAGCGTCGAAGAGCCCAGACGAGCACCGCTGCGGGTTGGAGTTACCCCTGAGTACCCTCCCGTAATCTTCAGGCTGGGAGGGAAGATTGCGGGGGTAGAGGCGGATCTGGCGCGCAGGCTGGCGAAAAAACTTGGTAGGCGAGTCCAATTCGTTGAGGTATGGTGGGAGAATCAGATATCTGCTCTATTGGCAGGAAAAACCGATATCATCATGTCAGGGATGAGCATCACTAGAGCGAGAAAAATTCGGATCAATTTTACGGACCACTACTTGAAAATCGGCCTGTTGGCTGCAATGCGGACGGGAGATGCCCGCCGGTACAATTCACTCGAGAGTGTTAAGCGGGCTATCGGAAATGTCGGAGTGATAAAAGACACGACCAGCGATGTATTTGTCCAGAGGAACTTCCCCAGGGCAAATAAGATCGCTTTTTTGACTGCAAAGGCTGCCGCTGCTGAGCTCAAAAGAGGCTCGATTGATATTTTTGTGTACGATGCCCCTGCTATTTCATGGCTCGTTTCGGAAAATGAAGCAGATCTTGTAGCCCTCTGGGAGCCTTTCGACGAACAATATCTGGCTTGGGGAGTCAGGCGAGGCGACCCGGAGTTCCTAGCGTTCGTGAATAGGACTCTAGGAGACTGGAAGAGGGATGGAACATTGAACCGGGTTCTAAACAGATGGCTCCCTAATTTGGCGCGACTCAGATAGTTTGGAGCAACCCTAATCACGAAAAAGAAAGGAGTCACGATAGTGTTGAGGAAAATTAAAAGGGCAGGCTTTCTAGGCCCAGCGCTGTTTCTAGCATCTTCCCTTTTTGCCGGTTTCGCCCTGGCGTCCGAACTCTTCATCTACCCAAACAGGGGCCAGAGCCCGGAGCTGCAGTCTCGTGACCGCTACGAATGTCATACCTGGGCTGTTCAGCAGACTGGGTTCGACCCGACCAGGTCGCAGGCGGCCCGTGGGACGCCGCCCCCTCCCCGAGAGGCACCGCAGGGAGGATTGTTCCGGGGAGCGGCACGGGGCGCGGCATTGGGAGCCGTTGGGGGAGCCATCGGAGGCAATGCGGGCAAGGGAGCGGCCATTAGTGCGGCTACCGGTAGTTTATTTGGAGCTATGAGAAGGCGGGACCAACGGCAGCGCGAGGCCCAGGCACAGGCGAACTGGGCGGGTCAACAGCAGGCCTCAAATTCCCAGAGGCGCTCCGAATACAACCGCGCTATGGGTGCGTGTCTCGCAGGCCGCGGCTACACGGTGAGGTAATACTATGAGCAAGTTGAAAGCTATTGGTTTGGCCATTTGTATCAGCGTGGTGCCGTATCAGCTCGCGTCAGCCAAATATGACGGCTCAGTTCCGCTCCTCTGTGCTCCGATCCAGGCTATCGAGTGTGGGGTGGAAGATGACTGTCATCGTGGCACAGCTGATAGCGTGAACATCCCGCAATTCCTCAAGATCGACTTCGAGGAAAAGATCATCATGGCGGCGGACGAAAGTGAAAAAAAGGCAATCATAAAGAGCCTGGAGCACGTCGACGGCAAGATGATCATGCAGGAATGCAAAATGGTCGTGGATGGACCCTGGTCATT
>JACZXR010000336.1 GCA_022571535.1 Deltaproteobacteria bacterium
TTAATGCCGCCACCTTTTTAAGGAAGAGTTGATTATAAGGTAACCCCGTGGTCGATATAACTTGATATGAGTCGTGAGAGGAAAGACCAATCAGAGAAATTTTCCGACGAGCCTGAGATGGATTCGCCCTTTAGCCAGCCCGTTGTCGTTCCCATCGAGGATTCGATTGATCTTCACGCATTCTCTCCAAAGGACATTCCGAGCGTGGTGGAGGAGTACCTCGAGCAGTGCAGGCTTGCAGGGATTTATGAATTCCGGCTCATTCATGGCCGCGGCAAAGGTGTCCAGCGCCGGATCGTCCGCTCGCTCCTGGAAAGGCATCCTCTGGTTTTGTCGTTTAAAGATGCCCCTTCGGAATCTGGCGGTTGGGGATCAACTGTAGTGGTGTTGAGGAAGTCTTGAGATGGCTCGTGCCCTGGGAGGATACGCTGAGCGGGTCGAAAAGCCGGAGGAGATTGCGCCCGCTATCAATAGGGCCAGGAGGGCAACCGAGGAGGGAACGGCGGCGCTTCTGGAATTCATCACCGGTGAGGAAATTGTCTATTCCCACCCACGGGCCCTTTAGAAACTGAAGCCAAATGTAATAAGCAGTCGCTTTTGCTCAGGCGTGGGCTAACGGGTCCGGTTGTATTCGTAGTCTTCGCGCTCACTCCTCCCGGCGCGCAGCTCTGGCAGTAGCAGAGGACGAGTGCTGTTCAATTTTGAGTGCTCGTCCAATGCCGCCTGGTCGGTCCAGCGTTCCAGCAGCAGTAGCTTGTCGGGGTTCACGATGCTCTGGAAGGCCTCGAACTGTTCGCAGCCGGGCTCTTTCATGATCTCTGCGCAGCGAGCCGGATAGGCTTGTGCCAGCTCGGAGCCCTTTCCCGGAGCCGCGGTGATCGTTACAATGAGTCGGATTGCCATATTGCCTCCTCTATGGTGCACGAGTTTGCAGATGCTTGCCTAGCTCGGGTTAGTCTTGATGAGGGCAGCGCGCACTTGTCGTAGTCCTCGGGAAATGTTCACACCGGTATATATTATATTTTCACCGAGCACCAGGCCGTGTTTGGCTGGCGGCAAATCGTAAGCCAGCGTCAACAATATATCGCTGCTCGCCCACCGGCTCTATCTGAGTAGAATAAAGCTCTGCATTTCAAAATAGGAAGGTGGGGGAGCCGGACCGGACGAGAGTTTAATCCCCGCCTCGTGCAAAAGGGTCTCCGCCTTTTGCCGTGATGAGACGGTAGAGACTTAAGATCGCTCCCACTGTGATAAAGCTGTTGGCAAAGTTGAAGGCAGGCCAATGGAATCTGGACCAATAAAAATCCAAGAAATCGATCACGAATAGTAGAATCAGCCAGGACGAGGGAAAATCAAACCTATTTTTATTGGTGGATATGACCCACTAGAGTTGCCTAACGACTAAGCTCACCGGCTGCCAAAAGTGGTGCTGTTTTCGCTACGCTCCAGCCGCACCACTTTGGGCAGTCCTCGTGCAGCGACTTGTTATGTTTATTTTGCGTTCTGTTTCATTTCATGGGGACTTCCATGAACAACATTTGAGAATCTTCGATGGCATCTAAGAATATATCCCGTTCATCAGTAATGCCCATACCATCCCTATCTGATAGCTTTGTAGAAAGAACTTGGATACTTCCAGATATAATGAATACATAGACACCATTTTTTTCTGAATGTGTTCCGTAATTAACGGATTTGTCCATATCTAGGTTTACCATTGAAAAATAAGCGTTCTGATTAATCCATAGGCTACAAGAATTTGGTTCGGGGGATACCAATGGCTGGAAGATGTTTTGACGGTCTTCTTTTGGGAAAACTTTTTGTTCATATCTCGGTGCGATATCTTTTTTTTCTGGTAGCACCCAGATTTGCAGAAAATTAACGGCTTCGGAATCTGATTTGTTGTACTCCGAATGTGTTATACCAGTTCCAGCAGACATAATTTGCACTTCCCCTGCTCGAATTATTTGCTCATTCCCCATATTGTCTTTGTGTTTTAGCGAACCGACAATTGGGATGGTAATAATTTCCATATTGTCATGATGGTGTGTTCCGAATCCCATACTAGGTTGAACTACATCATCATTAATAACGCGCAGTAAACCAAATCCCGTACGATCTGGATTGTAGTAATTTGAAAAGCTAAATGTATGATGACTTTTTAACCATCCATGATCAGCAGTGCCTCGTGTATCTGATTTGTGGATAAATATTGTCATTCTTTCTATCTCCAATATCGTCGTCTAAAACATAACGCTCCTGCATCAGCCGCTTAGTAAACCGCGCACGGTTTGCCAAGGCGGTCTGCATGCAGTTGTTATGCTTCTCCCTTTTCGTACGATTTGATGAGTTTGGATATGAGTTTATTTACACTGCAATTTTCAATGTCAGCCAAATCATTAAGCTTCTGGAAATTTGCCGTTGAAATTGTCTTGTCTAATACCTTTGTTGATCCATCATTCCAGTGGAGTATTCCTCGGTCATCAAGGACAAACTTTTCAGGGTACTCCCTCGCAGCGTTCTTCCTTGTTTGATTCCAAGCTTCGTTGATGTCACGTGTAGCAGACATATGCCCCAATAGGCCCATGTTGTCGACTATAGTTTCCTTGAGGTTTGTGGTTCCCATCGGAAGTTGTATGAGAATTTCCAGCATGGCTTGGGATAGTTTGGCTTTGGACAATCCAACATTTATCTCTGCTCTTCTCATTTCACCGAACATTTTCCTGCCGAACATTGCCACCTCCCTGGCGATGGTTGGGAAATATATGTGTTTGTTTCCTTGAGCATAACTATTAAGTGAGCCGTTTTAGGCGGCTACAAATGCAGATCAGCCTATCTCCATAGGCTGCGAGCTACTCAAAACCGAATTGCCTGTTATATCCACTACTTACCCCAACCTGTCAAGTCTTTTCTCACCGCAAAACACTGCCGGTTTTGGCGGTCTATCTCCCTAACAACTCGCTGCCTATCTCGACCGGCACCCCTGGCGCCGCAGCTAAATACGCCATCCCGTGGGTCAACTTGTTGCGGTTCGCGATCTAGTGTGGCCTCCACTGAAATAGACATGTCATCGCAAGGCAGGATCGTGCGCCAAAGGGAGGTTGTTGACTATGTTGAATTATTTCTGTGTCCTCCTCAGAGTATTGGAGAGGCAGAGATCGAAATCCCTACCTCTGCTAGGCTTAACTCATAACTATCAATCAGACACTTTACAATCTCCGTCCTCACCTGAGAAATGGCTCCATGTCGGCTCCTACTGATGAGTTTGCCACTCTGATACTAAAGGTACTGTACGCCTCATCCTCCCTTCATTATTTATAACCACCCAAATCATCCAATCTCACTTATCACGGCATATCCCTCACCTAGCAAGAAAACAAGCCCAACACATCGGAGTAAGTCAACCTAGTCAACCACGTCCCCAAATCCTCGGGATGAATAGTCGAATCAAAAGATTTTATTCAGGAGTAGTCGGGTCGATCGGATGGAGTCCTTCAAGGGAAGCGGCCTCGCGGAGTCTCAGATCCGCGCAAACAAACTGGGATTTGGGTTCGTGAGTTCGTTTGGCAAGGAGGAGAGCTGAGGCGAGATGGATGGCGTCGGCAGATCTTAATTTATGGCGGTAGACAATTTGCCGGGCTTGATTAAGGACTTCTTGGTTGAGGAGCACAACTTCGTAGGTTTCCCAATCTTTATCAAACCGAAGAGCTAGCCTACGAGTGATCCGTGGGGAAAGCACCCCTTCGCGCCTACGCCGTGCAAAAGCCGCATGAGTTTCA
>JACZXR010000337.1 GCA_022571535.1 Deltaproteobacteria bacterium
GCCTTGTGGCCGTTAGATCTGCTCATTTTCTCCCCTCTTTTCAATCTCATTTCGGTAAACCCCGTACCACGGACTTACGTCCGTGGCTTTAGGGCTTGCCCTTCGGGAACTTCAGAACATTCATCCCTGCACTTACTTACAGGGCGTTCTGTGGTACGGGGTAAACCTTGTTCGGGTGCTGCCTCTCGTCTGCTCGCCCACGAACGGTGTCAGATTACTTCCGAGCCTCCATGGTGTCAACCCAGCAAAAGGCTCTGTTGCTCTACGTAATTTTTCAGGGTACCGTCGCTAGGGACTTTTTGATATAGTCCATAAGTAATGAGCAGGTTTGGCTTATGCCAATGTTAGTGCTCGGAGAGAATTTTCCCGCTGCGAGGCTTCAAGACATCGACGGTAAGACCGTGGAATTTCCCGCGGCCTTTGCCGGAGCCTCTGCAAGCGTCGTTTTCTTCTACCGTGGCCGCTGGTGACCCTGGTGCAGGGCACAGGTGACGGCCTTTGTCTACGAGTCGGAAAGGTATGTTTCTGAAAAAATTCAAGTCCTTGGTGTCAGCGTCCAGCCTCCGGAAGAGGGAAGAAAACTGAAAGAGCGAGTGACCCGCGACTGTCAGGAGGACCGCCCTCACATTCCCCTTGATCCTTATCCCTTGCGCTTGTTGAGCGATCCCGAAGGAGAGTTGAT
The DNA here is from genome assembly GCA_022571535.1 of Deltaproteobacteria bacterium. Lineage (GTDB taxonomy): Bacteria > Desulfobacterota > Binatia > UBA9968 > CAXXLF01 > JACZXR01. Next base: position 683 of record JACZXR010000337.1, read on the forward strand.
TCGTGCCGTTGGGGCTGGAAACGAGGGTCACCGAAGTGGGTTTATTGCTCGGCCTGTAACGTTTATCGTCGATCAAGTTGGAGTTGTGCGCTGGGTCTATACTGGTGATGGTAGCGCCTCGAACCGGCCCAGCCCGGTGGCCCTGGCAAAAACGGCTGGTGCCATCGCACAAGGCAAATAGATACCCGACAGAGATACGAGGGAGCGCTCACATATCTAGATTCAATTCAAACCCCGTCTCTTGAGGCAGGCACAAAGCCGATGGGGTTTCCAAAGGGGAGAAGCGGCAGCTTTCCCCTTTGGTCGAACACGGGGATTCAAACCCCGTGTTCGATATAACTTGATTTGCTACACTCTGACTTTTTTTCTGTCACCGTCATTGTCCCTATGAAGTGGACTAGTCAGGGCTACTCTGCGGTGGCTCCTGAAAATTAAGGAAACCACATCTACGGAAGGAAGACAGTAATGCTTTACTATGCTTATGGCTCGAATATGAACTGGCCCCAGATGAAAAAACGCTGCCCATCCGCCCAATTCGTTAGCGTTGCCAGATTGAGTGGTCATCGTCTTGCCTTTTCCCGGATGTCCAACCGCCGCGGCTGCGGCTCGGCGGATGTCATTCCTGCCGAGGGTCATGCCGTCTGGGGGGTTATCTACGAAATTGAGGAGGGCGAGATTACAAACCTGGATGAGGCCGAGGACTTTGTCCCTGGGCGGGCACAAAACGGCTACACGAGACAACAAACGTTGGTCTATACGGACGGAAAAGAGAATCCGGTCCTGGTATCACTTTACTTCGCTGAGAAACAGAAGAACCCACCACTTCCAAGCGCTGATTACAAGCAACTGATCGTCGAAGGCGCCAAGCACTGGCACCTCCCGCAGGAATACATTGAGGGGCTCGAACAGATTAAGGTTGCGCCCTGATCACTTGACACCTTTACGACCTCGTAGCAGCCGGACTATCGGGCGACGATACGTCACGAAGTCATATGCTTGAAAGAATTTTTACAAAATTAGAGAGCCTTCTTTTCGGTGAAGGTATTGCACGAACTGAGGCCGAGCAGCGTATCGTTGATGAACAAACCAAAAACCTCTTCCTTTATCATTTTCCGACGTGCCCGTTCTGCCTTCGGGTAAGGCGGGTGATCAAACAATTGAAACTGGACATCGAACTCAGGGATATCAATCGAGTTTCAGAATACAGAACGGAACTGATTACCAACGGTGGGCGTTCCACGGTTCCTTGCCTGAGAATTCAGGACGGTGAAGGAAACGTGCAGTGGATGTATGAGTCGTCAGATATCACCAGGTACCTCGTAGAGAGGTTCGGCCAGACGCGAGAAAGCACCTGACCCCATGGAATAACGTCACGGTAGAGTTGGGATACTTCGACCGTAGATAATATTCCACGGGGTCAGGCCCCAATGCCACGAACGTAAGCCCGTGGTACGGGGTTTAACTACTTCATATGCTTACTGACCAGTTTGGTCATCTCGAACATGGTGACCTGTTTTTTCCCGCCGAAGACACGCTTCAGATTATCGTCGGCATTGATCATAGTCCTTTTCTTTTTGTCCTGGAGACCGTTTTTCTTGATATAGACCCAAAGCTTCTTGGTTACCTCGGTTCGTGGAATTGGCTTGGATCCAACAACCTCACTCAGAGCTGAGTCTGGTTGCACGGGCTTCATGAATGCCGCACTTGGCTTGCGTTTTTTTGTTGCCATCTTTCCTCCCTTGCTGATTAAATTTTTAACAGTAGAGTTTATATCAAATATCTTGCTATTTGTCAGCATTTTTTTGCCAAGTGAGGGCTCAGAGGAAGCTGAGGGGGCCTGCCCATTCGGCTGTCCTCGACCCTGAGTGCTCCTCGACCTGAGCTCGGAGCCGAAGGTCGGACCGAAGGGAGCTCACGACGAAGCCCTCAGCGGTACAGGGCAAACGGTGTGTGCGCTTCCTCATCCCGTGGAAAGTGGGTCTTGAAAAAGGTGGAACAGGGTTGCGAAGAGCTATTCACCACAATTTTTGATCGAGAGCCATCAGTGGCTTGGCAAGGCACTGCCCTGATGATAAGTAAGAGGAGAGACGAGGGTTTCACAGAGGGCTTCGATAAAGCAGGGGGTGTCTGGGATGTTGAAAGAACATCATTTTAGGGAAAAGGTATCTTGGCCGGACGGGTGCCGGATTGCAGTGGCGTTAACGTTTGATTTTCAAGGTGGAGAGGACGTCAGGCCTCTCCCAGGCGGAAAGATTAACCACGAGGAGTTCACCCAGGCTGAGTATGGGCCGAAGACGGGGATCTGGAGGATTCTCAGAATTCTGGATGAGCATGGGACGCCGGCAACCTTTTTGATATGTGGAGGGATCGCTGAGAGATATCCTGAAGCAGTCGAGGCTATTGTTTCCAAGGGACACGAGGTGGCAGGGCACGGCTATCATCATGAGGTGGCACGGGATTTAGCTAGAGAGGAGGAGAGGGAGGTCATTCGGCGGGCGACAGAGATGATTCGGAGCACCTCGGGAAGACGCCCCGTGGGCTGGCGCTCATGCACGCAGAGCCCCAACAGTCTGGAGCTTCTCATGGAGCAAGGGTATCTGTGGAACAGCAACTCCTTTTCATATGATTTTCCTTTTATATGGGAGAGTGAGGGCCAAAAACTCGTCGAGCTTCCCCGCCAGCCTTTTGGAGACGGAAGGACCTATGGTCACAGGGATTCGGGAAACCCTCATGATACGCTGGTGGTGTGGAAAGCGCTCTTTGACGAGCTCTATGAGGAATCAGAGGGTGCCCCTACCTTTTGCCCATTTCAGTTTCACCCTTATGTCTCCAGCAGGCCGGGTAGGGCGAAGGCCCTGGCCGGGTTGATTCAACATATGAAGAGTCACGAGGGGGTTTGGTTTGCGACCGGCAGTGAAGTTGCCCGGTGGTGCCTCGAGCGGGCATTGCCAGTGGAGTCCGTTACTCGACTTTCGCGCAGCGTTGCACAGGCGCCTTGATTTAATGTAAACCCCGCGGCTTGCCGCGGGCAAATTACCGATGGGGTATCCCTTGTGGTCGAAATAACTTGATTGGAGAGAAAATATATC
>JACZXR010000338.1 GCA_022571535.1 Deltaproteobacteria bacterium
CTCAATTTCCCGAACGCTGTTTCCCTTCATAGCCGTCGCTCTATCTAACCAAAGGTCTCGCTCCAAAGAAAGCAACAATTCCTCTCAAAAACCGACCCCCAGACGACCCCTTGGCCCCATCAGACTCTCAGAAGCGTTTTGGTCGATTCACGTAAACGATTGTATTTAAATTGTTTAAATTGGTGAGCCGTGCTGGACTCGAACCAGCGACCCTCTGCTTAAAAGGCAGATGCTCTACCAGGCTGAGCTAACGGCCCATAAGTTGAGCAAAATTAACTCTTAAATAACGAGAATCAGCTCCCAAGTCAACAAAACCCATTGCTGTGATGTATCCATCGTTGACAAATCCGGGGCCAAGTGATGAATTGATGCCCGGGAGGATAGATCCTTGTTTCTAATAGTCGATGGGAGATTGAGAAAGTGACGTGGGATTACCCGCCCCCGCCAGAAAGCCTCAAGGTTGAAAAGGCTCCCCGAGAAGTCCTTCAGAAGATACAGAGTGATGAGCTCAAGTCTTTAATAGTTCGGACCTGGGACCATATTCCTTTCTACCGGGAACGTTGGGAAAAAGAAGGCCTAAGGCCGGAGGCGGTGTCGACAATAGAGGGCCTTCGAAACCTTCCAGTCATCTATAAGAAAGATCTGGAGGAAAGCCTGCGAATCTACCCACCTTTTGGCAACTATCAGGGAGACTTTCCCGCAGTTCGCCTCCAGGCCAGCTCCGGCAGCACTGGAAACCCCAAACCTTTTCTCTTTACACGAAGCGACTGGGATGTGATTGCTAAATTTTGGGCTCGTCGTTTTTACGCTCAGGGAGTTAGGGAAGGGGATATCCTCCAGGTTGTATTTGCCTATGCTCTCTTTATCGTAGGGTTCACGGCCAGCGAAGGCGCCATGCGGCTGGGCGCACTGGTCGTGCCGACCGGAAGTGGAGCCGTCACGCCGAGTGAAAGACAAGTCAAGATTGCCCGGGAGTGGGGAACGACAGTTTTGGCGGGGACACCCTCGTACATTCTGCACTTGGCCGACATAGCTGAAAAGATGGGACTGGACCTGCGAAAGGACTTCAGGCTGCGCATTTCAATTCATACCGCGGAGCCAATGACCGAGCCGGCTCGCCGTGCCATCGAAGAGAAGTGGGGTGTCCAGGCCTATGACAACTTTGGCAGCGTTGAGACGGGAGCCCCGACCTTCGAGTGTGAGGAGAAAAATGGCTATCACATCAACGAGGACGGATATATTTTTGAGGTCCTTGATCCTGAGACCCTCAAGCCCGTGGCCTCGGGGGAAGATGGAGTCCTGGTCGTTACCAGTCTTTTCAAAGAGGCTGCACCGGTAATTCGCTATAACCTGGAGGACATCACCTGTTTTATCGAAAAACCCTGTCCCTGTGGGCGGACTTTTCGAAGGATATCTAAGATTAAGGGCCGGATTAGTGATATGTTGAAAATCCGTGGCGCCCCTCTTTATCCCACAGCGGTGGAGACGGCTCTAGAGAAATTGCCCGAATTAACCCGGGAGTACCTCCTTATCGTGGATCGTGTCGGCCAGCAGGATAAAGTTTCGGTTCAAGTGGAGTACCGCCCTACGGAGGACGATACCTCCCTCATCAAGGAGAAGCTAGAGCATGAATTGAAAATCGCAACCGGGCTTTCGATAGAGGCCTCTCTGGTTGCGCCAGGTGAGCTTTCCCGCTCCCTGCGGGTGGATCAAAGAATTAAAGCAAAGAGGATCTGGGACCGGCGCAATTAAAAAAAGGATAAGACACAATGTTCGAAGATACGAGAGATTTTATTGAGGCACTTCGCTCTACGGGAGACCTTGTCGAAGTCGACAACGAAGTGAGCTGGGACCTTGAGTTGGGAGCAATAGCCAGGCTTGCCTGCGAAAGGGATGGACCTGCGGTCTGGTTCAAACGCATTGCCGATTATCCAAAGGATGTTACGGTATTTGTCAACCCGGTGGCTACTTGGCGCCGAATCGCATTGGCGTTTGGGTTAAAACCCACGTCTTCGGTCAAAGAGATTTATCAGGCATATGAGAAGCGCGAGGGGAAGTTGATTCCACCCGTGGAGGTTAAGGACGGGCCTTGCAAAGAAGTAGTAGTGGAAGGGAGCCAGATTGATTTATTTCAGTTTCCCAGTCCGATGTTGCATGAAGGGGACGGGGGGCGCTATCTCGGGACGTGGGACCTGGTAGTCTCCCGGGAGCCAACAACCAACTGGGTCAATTGGGGGACCTATCGTTTTATGGTCTATGATTCGCTCCATCTAACCGGGTTTCCTCGACCTACAAGCCACCTGGGAAAGGTGTTTCAAGAGCACTATATACCCAAGGGCCGGCCCATGCCGATAGCATTGGTTATTGGTGCAGATCCCCTCTCTCATCTGGCGGCTGGTGCGACCTACCGTATTGGCGGCGACGAGACTTCCCTGGCAGGAGGACTCCGGGGGAAACCTGTCGAGTTGGTCCGCTGTCAAACAAGCGATCTGTTTGTCCCGGCTCGAGCAGAAATTGTCATTGAGGGTGAGGTGCTACCTGACCGGGTTGGTCTCGAGGGTCCTTACGGCGAATACCCGGGTTACCGGACGGGCGAGATGGGGAATGGGATTCTTACACGGGTTACCGCCGTTACCCACCGGCGCAATCCCATTTTAACGGTTGATGCAACTGGCTACAAAGATAATAGCTCTACCAGTACTTCTCTATCCGGGGCCTTGGCCATCAAACGGCGCCTTGAGCGGCATGGTGTGCCCGTAGTTGATGTCTATGTCCCCCCAGAGGGAGCCATTCATACAGCCGTTATCTCGGTTCAGTATGGCGGTCGGGAGATGGGCCGAAAGACCCTTGAGGTGTTGACTTCGAGGAGGGCGCTTCTCTCAAAGATCTTCATGGTTGATACCGACATTGATCTGTACGATATGGGCAAAGTAATCCATGCCTTTTCAACAAAATGTCATCCTGCTCACGGAATCCATACGATCCATTACGAAGGACGGGGCAATACGCTGACTCCCTGCTACAGTCAAGGCGAGCGTGCCCTCCAGAAAGGCGCCACGGTGCTCTTTGACTGCACCTGGCCGGGCGAGTGGTCGAGAGAATGGGAAGTGCCGGTGAAGGCGACTTTTGACTCTATCTTTTCTGAGTCACTGCGCCAGAAAATTCTGAAAGACTGGAAGAGCTATGGGTTCAAATCGTAGGAAACAAATCTGGGAAACCTTCGTGCGCCGGCCAGGTGATCTCAAGGAAGGGGTGGAAATTGCCCTGTCCCTGAGGGATTTGACTCCAGGCCGTAGAAAATACCAGTTCCGCAATGTAGTAGCCGTGGTGAGTCGTAGACCTGAGGAGCTTCGGTCTATGGATACTTTACAGGTGCGCACTGTCGTGGGCGTGCTACTGCCTGAACCCTTTGGGGTAAGAATTATACGGGACCTTCCAATCGAGATTTCAGGGAGCCCCTATCGGGATTTTTTCCAGGCCTTGGAGGCCGCCGCTCGGGTTAAGGGTGAACATGGAGGTAGCGGTTAACCCCGATCCGTAAAAAATAATCGAGGCATACCCGTTTGGAGCAACATATGGCAGCAATTAGCCCCGATCCGATGAAAATAATCAAGCCAGATACGATACTGAGCTGATATGGCATAAATTGCCGACATGTTGAGCCTGGGTTTGTAAGTACACTAATGGTGAGTTGCCGATTTACAATAGAAACAGCTCTTCACTACAATCCGATGCTCATCAAGGCTAATTTCTTGGACTGATTAATGTCGG
>JACZXR010000339.1 GCA_022571535.1 Deltaproteobacteria bacterium
GCGCGCGCTTCGTACGGGTCTCAGTATGCAACAGCGGCTGGCACGCCTGCGAGAGCAATGGACTGCCGAAGGAGAGAAATGGCCTGATCTCGTGAAACAGATGCGCATGCGCATAGGGCTCGATTCTGGGGAGATCGTCACCGGCAACATGGGCTCTAAAACGCGCATGAACTACACCATGATGGGTGACACGGTGAACACAGCAGCGCGACTCGAGGCCGCTGCGAAGCAATACGGCATCTATATCCATTGTACGACTGATACGCTGCGCCTTGCCGGGCCTGATGATTTTGAATGGAGAAGCATCGACAAGGTGCGGCTGGTGGGCAAGTCGGAAGCAGTGGAGACCGTCGAGATTATGGGGCTGAAGGGGCAACTGACACAGGACCAGACAGTGATGCGCACGCTTTATCACCAGGGTCTGGAACTGTACGGACAGCAGAAGTGGGATGAAGCGAAAGCCACGTTCGCCGAGAGTGAGAAACTTGAGGAGGTATTTCTGAGACGCCCCACCACCCCCAGCCGTGTATACATCGCACGCTGCGATTATTTTAAAGCCAACCCTCCCGGTGCGGACTGGGACGGCACCTGGACCTTGATATCAAAGTAACTCGCATGGGACCTGACCGGTGGTCCAGGAGGTCATGTCCTCGCACAGCGACCCGTTTGATGCGACTGGAGCCTGAAAGGATGGAGAGCAGTAGGTGAACCCCGAGTCGGGAGACCCTGTGACTGGACGTGAAGCCCTGCTTCTTGTCCATATTCCTGAGAACTTGCTTAAGGGCGAAGTCAAAATCGCTCTGGATCTAACGGAGCCCTACTGGCAACATCACTAATAGAAGAGGTTGCGTGTGTTTTAGGGTCTCGGTCCGGGTTTTTAATTCGTCTTTGGGATAAATTACTTGACACTAGAAATATATGCACATAAAAGATTAATAAGTCTAACTGTCGACCGGGTCTTCAACAAGCAAGGATTGACGAATAACAATCAGTCATGAAGTTTCGAGTATTGGGATGTTCCGGAGGTCAGGTTCCAGGAAAGAATCTTTCCTCATACTTAGTCAACGACTCCTTGCTCATTGATTCGGGGTCGGTGACTTCCGTGCTGGATTTGCGGGCACAACAGCAGATCAGAAATATATTGATCACCCATGTTCACCTGGATCATGTCATGGGGCTGGCGACCATGGCTGATAATCTTTTCGGCAATTGTAAATCCACCGTACATGTCTGGGGGATCGATGAGGTTATCGCCGCCATAAAATCGTCCTTTTTTAACGATACCGTTTGGCCTGACTTTACCCAGATCACAGGTGATAGCCAGCCCTGGCCTGTCATGACATTTCACAGTCTTGCTGGAGAAGACCCCATGCCCATCGCCGGGTTAACCGTGATCATGGTCCGTGTCAATCACGTCGTACCAAGCACCGCCTTTTTCATCGATGATGGTAAAAAAACCCTGCTTCATGTTGGAGATACAGGCCCCACCGAGAGGGTTTGGCAGATTGCCCGACGCAAGAGGAACCTATGTGCGGTGGTACTTGAGGCCTCCTTTCCCAACAGGCTTCAGTCCCACGCTGACATGAGCCGCCATCTCACCCCTCGAACCCTGGCCCATGAGGTTGAGAAACTCGGAAGACCATCTGTCCCCATTCTGGTTACCCATTTAAAGCCTCAGTACCGGCTGGAGATCATTAGGGAATTAAAGAAAATAAAGGGCTATCGGTTAAGGATCTTGAAGGAAGGTAATTCGTTGCGCTTTTGACTCCACTGGAAACGGGACCGATTGCCGACCGCCCTTTCCCTTGACATTGTCTTGACAACAAGAGGGGAATTTTATAATAGAATTCAAGCCTTTACGAGTCTACAGGGGAGCAGGAAAATTAAGGGAGGACACACAAGATGATAAAAAGCCACGTAGGCAGCGTTGTTCTGGGGTTGCTTCTTGCTATTTTGTTGATGTCAGAGAAGGCCATTGCTGAAGGGGATTCCGAGGCGGGGGCCAAATTCTTCAAATCACTCAAGTGTGCCGCCTGTCACGGAAAAGACGGCAAGGGACAAGGACCCGCTGCAAAGGCGATGAAAATCAAGACCACTGACTGGACAGACAAGGCCGCCATGGAAATGGTGAAGGATGACTTTCTCAAAGACATCATCACCAAGGGCGGAAAGGCGGTTAACAAATCCAAGCGCATGCCAGGCTATTCAAAAAAGCTAAAACCTGCTGATGTTGTAGACCTGGTTGCGTATGTTCGCTCCTTCTCCAAGTAATCTTTCGGTAAATCAACTGAGGGGGTCGCATGGTTTATAAGAAGAGGAGATTGTTTTGGCATTTTCTCATGCCGGGGGCGGTCCTATTTGTCCTGATGGTCACCCCCCCCGTGGCCTCGGGGCAAGAAAAGAAAGGCGCTCCGGATAATGGAAAAAAATTAGAAAAATTTGTCCTTGCAAGTGAATGCGGGGTGTGCCATCCGGTGCATTATCGGCAGTGGGCTGGCTCACCGCACGGGCATGCCCACATCAGCCCGGCATTCCAGGCATTTCAGAGAGTGCTGATAACGAAATCCGGCGGGACCATTGACGGTTTTTGTGTCCGCTGCCATACCCCTCTGGGCACAGTGCTCGGGGAGAAGCCTTTGCTCCCCGATGCCGAGCGGGCACCGATATCGCTTGAGGGTGTAACCTGCGTAGTTTGTCATGCGATCGACAGGCTACATGGCCTAGTTTCCGGAAAAATCCCCATTTCCCCGGAATTCCCGTTTTATGGCCCTTTCTACGGACCGGATGAGCCTGGAGCCAAGGCAGGTGCGAAGGACACTCTTATCAAAGATGCTCCTCATCCGGGGAAGCGATTACTGGCGCTCAAAAACTCGCGCCTGTGTGGGGCTTGTCACGATCTCATCAGCACGGGCCAGCTTCGAATAGAGGAGGCGTTCTCGGAGTGGAGGCACAGCCCGTGGGCAGAAGAAGGGGTCTCGTGCCAGGACTGCCATATGTCCCCTGACCCGGGGAGACCGGTACCGCGCGCCGAATGGCCCAAGGGCACTATCGCCGACTCGGCCATCTTTCCCGACCTGCCGAAGCGCACGCTAACCAGCCATTCCTTCGTCGGTCCCGATCATCAGCTGGTCACCAATGCCGCCAAGGAGAGGCTTGATCTGAATGACGAGGAGTACAAGGCGTACATCGATAAATATGAAAAAGATCGTCTGCAGTTGTTTAAAAATGCGGCCGATCTGAGCGTGGAGCAGCCTTCCGAGGTTACCCCCGGGGAGACTCTCAGAGTTGTGGCCACGATCACGAACAGGTTTTCGGGTCATAACCTCCCGACCGGCTTTACAGCTGAGAGGCAGATCTGGCTGGAGGTGCTGCTGCGAGACGCCAGGGGGAAGCTGCTCTACGCCTCGGGAGACCTGGACAAAAACGGTGATCTACGGGATGCTCATAGTTTAGAAGTAGAACATGGGACAGTTCCCGTTGACTACGACCTGACCAATCTCCAGGCAAAGTTCATTTCTCGTGGTTTCACTGGTACGGAGACGGAAAACCTGGACCCTGTCAATCGACTTCTCACACCGGTTCCTATCCATCGACCATCATCTGCCTTGGTGGCTTTGATCGGGGCTCCATTTTCCGCACGGATCATCAAAAAGGGAATTTTGGCCCGAAGCAGTCAGAGTTTTACCTACAAGATCTCTGTACCGGAAAAGGTGGAAGGTCCTTTGAAGCTCTCTGTGAGGTTGAGGGTCAGGCATATTCCTCCCCATT
>JACZXR010000015.1 GCA_022571535.1 Deltaproteobacteria bacterium
ACCTTTACAAAACTCGGTGAATTTGTTAGGAAAAATGATCGACCTAGCTTCTCTGTGCGTCAATTAGGGGTCAACCATGCAAAAATAGGATTCGGTTTTGAGCATTAAAACGATCCTTTTTGTCTTCTTATTCGCCTCTCTATTCCTGTTTTTCCCTTCAGTTGTAAAGGCAGAAGAGCAGATAAAGCTGAAGGAGGTCAGGATACAGGGAAATCTTAGAGTGGAGGAGGATGGGATTCGCCTCCACATCAAGGCACGCCAGGATGATCCCTTTGACCGGAGTGTAGTGGGCCGGGATGTGAGATCCATCTATCGGATGGGTTTTTTCGATGACGTCAAGGCGGAATTCTCTCCAGAGGGAGTTCTGACTTACGTTGTAAAAGAAAGGCCCTACGTAAGAGAAGTCGAAATTCAGGGAAACTCGCAAGTGAGCAGGGAAAAGATCGAGGCGGCTTTAGGAATCAGGCCTCGAACGATTCTTGACCGGGACAAGGTGTTGGAGGGGGTCGAGAGGGTCAAGAAATTATACGGCGAGCAGGGATATATAAGGGCCCAAGTGGATTTTGCCGTCTCAGAGGTTGGAAACAACCAGGCCAAGATTATTCTGGATGTTGTTGAGGGAAAGCGCCTTTTGATTCAGAAAATCTCCTTCGAGGGGAACCGTACCTTTTCGGACAGTGAACTAAAGGGGTTAATGGCAACCAAGGAGGAGTGGTTTCTGTCGTTTCTGACCAACCGAGGGGTCTTAGATAGGGACATCTTGACCAATGATTTAGCAATTCTTTCTTCCTATTATTATGACCACGGCTATATCAATCACAGGATTGATGAACCCGTGATCCTGAGCAAGCGGAGCGGAATAGAGGTTGTGATCCGCATTGAGGAGAGAGAACAATATCGGGTGGGTAAAGTGGAGATCGGTGGAGACCTGATCGAGGAACCGGAAAATCTTCTCAAAGTGGTCAAGTTGACCACGGGTCAGATCTTTAGGGGAAGTCGCCTGAGGGGGGATATCGCAACCCTCTCCGAAAGGTACGCCGATCGGGGATTTGCCTTTGCCCAGATCGAACCTGTCACGCGGCTTGACCCCAAGGCAAAGACAGTTGATGTGGCCCTGATGATTAAGCGCGGTTCTCCTGTTTATTTTAACCGAATCACCATTGCAGGAAATACGAAGACCAGAGATAAGGTGATTCGGAGAGAGATGGTGGTTGCCGAGCAGGAGCTTTTTTCCGGCAGCAAGATCAAAGAGAGTCGTAACGCCCTTCAGCGTACCGGCTATTTTGAGGACGTTCAGTTAACGACTAAAAAGACCGGCAGCCCCGATTCTGTGGACCTTCAGGTTGATATCAAGGAAGGTCCTACTGGCACCTTCGGTGTCGGCGCCGGTTTCAGTAGCGGGGATCAAGTATTCTTTAACGTTTCTGTTTCCGAGCAAAACCTGTTCGGCCGCGGCCAGAGGCTCGCTGCAACATTCGACATCGGTACCATCCGGCAGGATTTTAACTTGAGTTTCACGGAACCGTATCTCTATGATAGCCGTTTGAGCCTGGGCGTGGATGCGTTCAATACTCGTCGTGAATTCACCGATTTCACCTCCCGGAGAACGGGCTTCGGTATTCGTACAGGGTATCCTCTGAGGTACCTGGAAATTCCTTATATTGGCCGCCCTGGGGCTGACCCCACCAATGAGAGGGGAGGGGTGTATCTTCGGGCTATGGAGCATATGCGCGGAGGAATGGCTTATCAGTTGAGCCGGGACAAGATTAGCGGAGTGGAGGCAGACGCCTCTACGATAATCCGTGAGGAGAAAGGGACCTCTTTGACCAGTAGTATAACTCCGAGTCTGTCCTATGATACCCGCAATCATTTCTTTACGCCCACGGAAGGGACTCGTTCTAACGTTTCTCTAAAGTTCGCCGGGTTGGGTGGGGACAACAATTTTCTCAAGCTGGACACCCAGACTCGCTGGTTCTATCCCATTCTGAGTGACCCGAGATGGGGAGGAGACTACACGCTGGTTCTGGGAAGTACCCTGGGATATGGAGTGACCTTTAAAGAGCGACACAATGGGCAAGAAAATTTACCTCTTTCTGAGAGGTATTTCCCCGGTGGAATCAATTCTGTCCGGGGGTTCGCCGACCGTAGCTTGGGTCCCCGTGATGGGGGCGATGTCGTGGGTGGGGATACGCAGGTGGTCCTAAATACTGAGCTTCGGTTTCCCTTGATGCAAAAGTACGGACTTGTTGGAGTTGCCTTTTTTGATCAGGGGCAGGCCTTTAGCGAGACGGAGAGCATTAATCCCGGAAAGTTCAAAAGATCTGTCGGGTTTGGGGGACGTTGGTTATCCCCGTTTGGTCCTCTTCAACTTTCACTCGGCTTCGCTCTCAATGCAGAACCGGAAGATGATACCTCGGTGTTTGGCTTTTCCATTGGCGGTCGATAATCAATAATAATATCTCTCCATTTTTCTCAAAAACGATTGGAGGTTCCGTTGAAAATAGTGTCAGCGATTTTTCTCTTTTTGCTTCTTGCTGTGCCAGTGAGGAGCCAAGAGGGGGTTAAAATCGGGTTTGTTGATCTTGATAGGGCTTTGAACGAGTCGAGGGCTGGGAGAAGTGCATTAGAGAAGTTGCAAGCCGAGGTCAAGGAAACCGAATCGAGTCTGTTGAAAGAGAAGCAGGACCTCGAGCGGTTGAGGAGCGATATAGACAAGAAGAGGCTTCTTCTTAAGGAGGTGGAGAGGAGAAACCTGGAAAAGGATTTCCAGAGAAGAGTTCGCAATTATCAGCGAGGGATGCGTGATTCCCAAGAGGAGTTGAATCAAAGAAAAAACGAGCTGATGGCTGATATTCTTAAAGGGCTTGAAAAGGCTGTGGCGGAGGTAGGGAAGAAAGAGAAATTCACCCTCATCCTCGAGCGTAGCCAGGTGCTTTACACGGATCAGGGAGTTGATATTACCGATATGGTTATAAGTCGCTACGATAGGAGTGGCGGTAAGAATGTGACTGGGTCCAAGTAAACCCCGTACCACGGACTTACCTGCTTGTGCGATGGCAGACACGCGTCCGTGGCTATGGGGCCTGCCCGCTCTCTGGCAGGCGGGCGCGGGCCCCCGTGAAGTTATGGACCGCGACTCGACAGGGGGAAATCCAGAACATTCATTCCCGCATTCACGTGCGGGGCGTTCTGAGGTATGGGGTAAATGTGGTACGGAGAACTCTCTCGGAATTGAGCCATCTTGTCGGTGGCAGGGTAGTTGGGAATGAAAGTGTAGAAATTGGGAGGGTGGCATCCATTGAGGAAGCAGGTCCGGGGGACCTCACCTTCCTCGCTCACTCACGTTATCGACTTTATCTTGCAAGCTGTAAGGCTAGTGCGATTATCGTTGGGAGCAATGTAGCCGTTTCGTCGTATCTGGATAAGAATTTCCTTCAGGTCGACCAGCCTTACCTAGCCTTTGCTAAAATCCTTCGGGTCTACACTCGCCCGCAAGATTACGATGGTCAGGTCAGTCCGCGTGCCAGCGTTGATTCTACGGTGATTCTCGGTGAGCGGGTTACCGTTTTTCCTCACGTGTATGTGGGGCGAGGGGTGAGGGTGGGTCAAAGGACGGTTCTTTTTCCAGGAGTATTTTTGGGAGACGGAGTCGAGGTGGGGGAAGATTGCATTTTTTACCCCCAAGTTACGGTTCGCGAGAAGTGCCGTGTTGGGAATCGGGTGGTGCTGGATGCAGGGGTGGTGATTGGCAGTGATGGATTCGGTTATGCGGGTGAGGGTAAAGAAAGGATTAAGATACCCCAGGTGGGGATCGTAGAGATAGAGGATGATGTAGAGATTGGAGCAAATACGACAATCGATCGCGCGACGCTCGGACGAACCGTTATTGGTCGAGGGGTAAAGATAGATAACCTGGTGCAGATTGCGCATAACGTTGCTGTGGGAGAGTATTCAGTCATTATTGCCCAGGCGGGCATTGCGGGGAGCACTCAAATTGGCAGGGAGGTGATTCTGGCAGGTCAGGCTGGTGTTTTGAATCATCTCAAGATCGGTGATGGGGCCAGGATTGGGCCTCAGTCCGGGGTTCCCCATTCCGTGGCCCCGGGCGCGTTGCTTTCCAGCGGAATCGCAGCAGCGCCTCACAGGGAGTGGCTGAAGGTAATGACTGTGCTGCCGCGCCTTCCAAGACTTTGGAGTACCGTGCGTTACTTGGAGCGTAAGGTTGCTGCGTTAAGCCGGAAAGCGGAAAGCGGAAAGAGGTAAAAGACCATGATGGACGTTAAGGCGATCATGGAACGAATCCCTCATCGTTATCCTTTTCTCCTTGTGGATCGGATCCTGGAGGTAGAGACGGGCGTGCGTATTGTGGGCATCAAGAATGTTACCTATAATGAGGTTTTTTTTCAGGGTCACTTCCCGCTTCACCCGGTCATGCCTGGAGTATTGATTTGCGAAGCTATGGCTCAGGTCGGTGCGATCCTTGCCCATTGCTCGGGATCGGAAACTGAGGAGGGAAAGGTATTCATGCTCACGGGGCTGGATAGGGTCAAGTTTAAGCGTGCTGTGGAACCGGGAGATCAGCTGCGTCTAGAGTTAACCTTGATTAAAAGAAGAGGGACCTTTTGGAAAATGTGGGGAGTGGCCAGTGTCGATGGAAAAGTGGCTGCCCAAGGAGAGATACGGGCAATCAAGGCCCCGATTGTCTGACTTGATATTTAAGGCTAGGTGGAAATGTCCAGGATCCATACCACAGCATTGGTGGACCCTCGTGCAGAACTGGATCTGGACGTCGAGGTGGGTCCGTATTCCATCATCGGTCCAAAGGTAAAGATCGGTAAAGGAACACGTATCAATTCCCATGTAGTCGTTGAGGGCAATACCACTATCGGTGAGGGAAACCATATCTTCCAATTTTCTACGATAGGCTCTGTTCCCCAGGATCTCAAGTACAAGGGAGAGGAGAGCCAGCTCATCATCGGTTCTTATAACGTCATCAGGGAGTTTGCCTCTCTCAATCCGGGAACCAGCGGGGGAGGAATGCTGACTCGCATTGGAGATCGCAACCTGATGATGATGTACTGTCATATTGCCCACGACTGTATCATCGGCAGTCATAGCGTTATAGCCAACGGTGCCACCTTTGGGGGACATGTCATCATTGAGGACTATGTGATTGCAGGCGGGTTGGTGGGCATCCATCAGTTCGTCAGGGTTGGGACTGGCTCGATTCTGGGGGCTGGCTCGATGGTTTCTAAAGATATTCCCCCTTATTGTAATGCCACGGGTGACCGGGTGAGACTCAGGGGACTGAACCTCGAGGGGCTTAGACGCAGAGGGTTTAGCAGGGATCGGATCGATGCCCTGAAAAAGGCCTATCGTATTATTTTCCAATCAGCTCTGAGGACGAAAGAGGCCCTGCAAAAGGCGAGGACGGAAATCCCACAAACCCGCGAGGTAGAACACATGATCCGTTTTATAGAGAGCTCTGAGAGGGGAGTCTGTCGCTAATGTTAGCCGCCAACGATCAGCTATCAGCCTCTTCTCTTCGGGACTGATAGCTGACTGCTGAGAGCTGATAGCCATTTTATGAGACGGCTGGGGATTATCGCTGGAAATGGAAAGTTCCCGCTGATTTTTGCCGAACAGGCAAAGCTGGAGGGGATTTCTTTAGTGGCGGTGGCTCATCGGGGAGAAACCCCTGACCGGATCGAGAGGCTGGTGGATGCAGTAACCTGGGTCCGAGTGGGAGAGTTGGGGAAAATCATTCGCACGTTTCACAAGGCAAGGGTTGAAGAGGCGGTTTTGGTGGGCGGGATTGGAAAGGCAAAGCTCTTTTCCAATTTCAGGCCGGATCTTAGGGGAGCCGCCTTCCTTTTGCGGATGAGGAGCAGAGAAGACGATCAGCTGCTCAGAGGCGTGGCTAGGGAATTGGAGGGGGAAGGTATCCGGATTTTAGAGTCCACTCTCTTTCTGTCTCGGATCATTCCCTCGGAGGGAGTCCTGACTCGACGGTCCCCCACATCCGAACAGTGGGAAGATGTGCGCCTAGGAATTGAGGTCGCTAAGGCCATCGGGCAATTGGGAGTCGGGCAAGTTATCGTGGTCAAGGAGCGCGTGGTTTTGGCCGTCGAGGCGATAGAGGGGACGGACGCGGCCATCCGCAGGGGGGGGGAATTGGGAAAAGGTGGGGTCGTCGTGGTTAAGGTCAGCAACCCCCAGCAAGACCTTCGCTTTGATGTGCCTGCAGTCGGGATGGATACCATCAGGGTCCTGAATGAGGTGGGAGGGGCAGTCCTGGCCATCGAGGCGGGCAAAACGATTCTCCTGGAAAAAGACGAATTACTCCAGGAGGCAAACCGGGTGGGCATTACTGTGGTCGCGGTAAGCTGTTAGTTGGTCTATCTGGTTGTCTGGTCTATTTGGTCCATCTAGTCTATTTGGTCTATCTGGTCTATCTGGTCTATCTGGTCTGACGAGACAGACGGGATAGACGAAATAGACGAGACAGACAAGATAGACGAGACAGACGAGATAGACGAGACAGACGAGATAGACAAAATGACTGAAACAATGATTCGTGTTGCGGTGGTTGGAATCGGGCATGTCGGACAAATGCATGCAAGGAAGTATGCTGCCTCCAAAAAAGCAAATCTGGTAGGAGTGGTGGATATTGACCAAAAGCGAAGCACGGTAGTCGCACAGGAACTTGGTGTTGATTCTCTAACCGATTACCGAGAGCTGTTTGGTATGGTCCGGTGCGTGAGCGTTGCCGTCCCTACGCGCTACCATTACGAGATAACGAGGGACTTTCTCTCTGCGGGGATTGATGTCTTGGTGGAAAAGCCTATTGCAGCTACATTTGATGAGGGAAGGAAGTTGGTGGAGCTAGCGGCCGAAAAGCGGCTTTGCCTACAGGTCGGTCATTTGGAAAGATTCAACCCTGCGGTCCGTCGGGTGGAGGCGGTCATTCGGGAGCCTAAGTTTATTGAATGCCATCGCCTTGCCCCTTTTGTAGAGCGGGGGACCGACGTGGATGTGGTGCTGGACCTCATGATCCATGATATCGATGTCATTGCCAGTGTGGTCCACTCGCCCGTCGATCAGGTGGAGGCCGTAGGGGTCGCGATTTTAACGAACAAGCCGGATATTGCAAATGCGCGTATCCGTTTTTCCAATGGATGTATTGCCAATGTCACATCGAGTCGTGTGTCCATTAAGCGCGAAAGAAAGATCCGGTTTTTTCAACCGGATGCCTATATCTCTCTTGACTATGACCAGAGGCAGGCGCAGATCTACCGAATCTCGGATAAGTCTAAGGGATGGGAGAGTATCCGGAGAGAGACCCTAGAGATTCAAGACGGAGATGCCTTGGCTGATGAGATTGACTCTTTCTTGGAGTCTGTTGAAAGCCGTCGGCCTCCTTTAGTGAGTGGAGAGGAGGGATTGAGGGCTCTAGAGATCGCCTCGATGATTAGTGAACAATTATGACAGAACGGTCTGAGCAGACTGGAGGAGGCTGTGGCAGACGCTGATGAATGATGCGCTCAAACAGTCAAAGCGGGTCATGCTTGTCGTGGGTGAGGCTTCAGGGGATCTCCATGGGGCTCGTTTGGTCAAGTCACTTCGCCAGCGGGATCCGTCCATAGAAATATTTGGTGTTGCAGGAGAGTGCCTCAAGAAAGAGGGGATCAGGGTCATTTTCGATGTGGCTCGACTAACGGGGATGGGATTCGCTGAGCTCATTGGAAGTCTCAAGACCCTCTGGCAGGCCTATCGGCTTTTGCAAAGGGTTTTGAAAGAGCAAAAACCTAACCTCTTGATTTTGATTGATTTTCCAGAGTTTAATCTGCGTCTGGCGCGCTTGGCCAAAAAATTACACGTGCCGGTGCTGTATTATATCAGTCCTCAGGTATGGGCTTGGCGGCGGCGACGGATTCACAAAATCGCCCGGTGGGTCGATCGGATGGCAGTGGTCTTTCCCTTTGAAGTCCCGCTATATGAGAGGGAAGGGGTGCGGGTCAACTTTGTGGGTCATCCGTTGCTGGACGTTGTTCGTTCTACCCAGCCCCGTGAGACAACCTTGGTTCGGCATGGCCTAGAACCGTCCAGGCGAACCATTGCCCTCCTGCCGGGGAGTCGGAGACGGGAAATTACCTATCACCTCCCCCCGATGTTGGAGGCTGCAGACCGCTTAAGCCGGAAGATGGAGGTACAGTTTATTTTGGTCCTCGCAAGCACCATCGATCGCCGCAATCTGGAAGAGATGCTCGCTCAGGCGCCCGCATCAGTTTCCATCTCAGAGGGAAATACTTACGATGTCCTGCACGCCTGTGACCTTGCATGGACTGCCTCCGGAACGGCCACGCTTGAGACGGCATTGATGCTGAGGCCTATGATTATTGTATATCGTTTTGCCTGGTTGACTTACTTTCTGGCCCGATTACTGGTTCATGTGAACCACATAGGGATGGTCAATATCATTGCCGGAGAAAAGATTGTGCCAGAGTTGATTCAGGGAGACATGACGGCCGAGAGAATTGTAATGGAGAGTCAGACAGTCTTTCAGGATTCAGAGCTGCGCCAGCGAATAGGCAACAAATTAGCAGGGGTCCGAGAAAAACTCGGCTCCCCCGGGGCAGCGGGTCGAGTGGCGGACATTGCCCTTTCCATGATGGCATAAGACAGTGATGACTCTTTGAGAGAAAACGGGGAGGCCTTTTTGAAGATATATCGGCGTCTACTCAAATTTCTTAGGCCTTATATCTGGCCGTACTTCTCGATCGCGATGGTCTGTATGCTCGGTTTCAGCGCCACGGGGGGGGCGATACCGTTCCTCGTTCAGAGTATATTTGACGATGTCTTTGCCCGGAAGGATCAAACGGCTCTGTTTTATCTTCCCCTCATCATCGTGGGGGTCTTTGTCCTTCGCGGCCTTATGAACTTTGGCCAGAGCTATCTGACTGCCTATGTTGGTTTACGCATCATTAAAGACATTCGAGATGTCCTTAATCAGCATATGCAGTCCCTCTCCCTTTCTTTCTTTCAACGCCATCCAACGGGTACCCTTATCTCCCGGGTGAGCAGCGACGTGATTTTGGTACGGTCAGCACTGACGGATTCAGTGGCCTCTTTGATGCGAGACACCACATCCTTGCTGGCGTTGACGGCAGTAGCTTTTCATATGGATTGGGTCCTGGCATCCATCGCCTTCGTTGTCTTTCCATTGTCGATCTTTCCCATTACACGGATAAGCAGAAAAGTAAGGCGTTTCACCAAACGTGGGCAAATAACTACAGGGAACCTGGTCACCCTCTTGCAAGAGAGCATTCAGGGGAATCGGATTGTCAAGGCCTTCGGAATGGAGGAATATGAGAGTGGCAGATTTGCCCAAGAAAACAAGCGTCTTTTCAAACTATCCCTCAGGGCAAGTCGCATGAAGGCAGTGGTAACGCCATCTATGGAAATATTGGCTTCTCTGGCGATTGGAGCAGTGGTTTGGTACGGGGGATCAAGTGTTATTGGAGGAGGGCGCTCACAAGGGGAGTTTATGGCATTCATGACAGCCATGTTCCTCATGTACCAGCCATTCAAACACTTGACTAAGACCTATACGACAATCCAGCAGGGTATTGCCGGCGCCGAGAGGATCTATGAGGTCTTGGATGTAGAACCGGAAATCAAGGATCGACCAGGTGCCCGACCAGCAGCGGCGTTTTCCCGGGAAATTGAGTTTCATGACGTCGGCTTCGGTTACGAGCAGAAATTGGTCTTGAGAAACATCAACCTTAAAATAAAATCTGGAGAGATGATCGCCCTAGTGGGTGTAAGCGGAGTTGGGAAGAGTACCTTGGCGGATCTTATCCCACGCTTTTATGATGTGACCTCGGGAAGAATTACTATTGACGGAGCAGACATCCGAGATGTGACCCTTGAGTCGCTTCGCTCTCAGATCGGCATTGTGGCCCAACACACGTTTCTATTCAACGACTCGATAAGGAACAACATCGCTTACGGAGATCCATGCAAGGATATGGATCAGATCACGGCAGCGGCGAAAGCGGCCCACGCCCACGACTTTATCATGGACACGGCTCAGGGCTACGATACCATCGTCGGTGAGATGGGTATGAAACTTTCGGGAGGGCAGCGGCAGAGGTTGTCGATCGCCCGGGCAATACTCAAGGACGCCCCAGTCCTCATCCTGGATGAGGCGACTTCATCTTTAGATACGGAATCTGAGAGACTGGTTCAGGAGGCACTGGAGAACCTGATGATACAGCGAACGACATTAGTGATTGCCCATCGGCTTTCGACCATCCGCAAGGCAAACCGCATTGTCGTGTTGGTCGATGGAGCGGTTGTCGAAGAGGGAACCCACGAGGAGTTGTTGGCTCGAAGGAGGGCGTATAGTAAGCTCTATACCCTGCAGCTTTTAGAGGAAGAGGGGGCTTCACACGGGGAACTTTTACACTGAGAGCTCATGGTCTACTGGATTTACAGTTTATTCCTTACGTTGTTTTTATTCATTGGACTGCCATTACTAACCCTGGTCCTCTTGTTTAAAGGGAGGTCACGACAGGAGTGGCTTGAGAGGGTCGGTTTTTATCCAAAGGTCCTAAAAGATTCCTTTCGCGGGTGCAGGCCTGTTTGGATCCATGCTGTTTCGGTAGGTGAGGTGCGAGCCGCGGCCTGTCTAATTTCTCAAATCAAGGAAAAATTTCCGGATCGGAAAATCCTTTTCTCCACCTTTACTAGTACGGGAAATAAAATCGCCCGTCGGATGGGTGCTCATGTGGATGGGGTCATCTTTTTCCCTGTGGATCATCCGTGGATTGTCCGACGCGCTTTAAAGCTTTTCGACCCCTCGCTTTTGATCTTTCTTGAAACCGAAATATGGCCAAATTTTTTGCGTTCGGCTTATTCCCGAGGAATTCCAACGCTGCTGCTGAGCGGTCGTATTTCACCCAAGGCCTTTCGCCGCTACCGGATTTTACGACATTTTTTTTCTAGTGCCGTGAGACAGTTTACCGCCTTTGGAATGCAGAACGAGAATTATGCAGAACGAATCATCTCCATGGGAGTTGACCCGGCCAAGGTCAGTATCATGGGCAATCTGAAGCAGGCCCCTGGAGAATGGGGAAGTTTTGGTAAAGGAGATGGCAAGTTGGATTTAGATTTAACCCGCAAGGAGGGCAGCCGAATCCTGGTAGCAGGCAGTACCCATCGGGGAGAGGAAGAGATTCTACTAGATGTGTTTGTTTTTCTAAAGTCGCAATTTCCCGATCTGTTACTGGTCTTAGCCCCTAGGCATCCTCAGCGTTTTGCTGAGGTGGAGAGGTTGTTGCAGAGGAGGAATGTGAACTACAAGAGGAGGAGCCAAATGAATGGTTTCGGAACGGCATTGCCTGAAGTTATCTTTCTGGATACCCTTGGCGATCTCCCAGGTGTCTACCGTCTTGCGGATGTTGCTTTTGTGGGAGGAAGTCTGGTGGATGCGGGGGGACACAACTTGATGGAACCGGCGCGTTGGCGCAAACCAATTCTGTTTGGGCCCTACATGGCGACCTTTGCGGAGATTGCCGAGGAGATGAAAAAAAATGGGGGAGGGATTGAGGTTAGGGGGAGAGAAGATCTCATACGCGAAATATCCGATCTGCTGACCGACCCGAAGAAGGGTATGAAAATGGGGGAACTAGCGGCGCAGGCGGTGGGGAGGGATAGCGGAGTGGTTGAGCGGAGTATGGCCCTGATAAGCCGTTACATAGCTCAGGGATAGTTCATGGCTCTGGGCAAATAGCTGTCAGCGTTTTAATAGGGGATGACAGACGATGGCTAACAATAGAGTTTAATGAGTGGATATAATTATTTGATTCGAAGGGTCTGGAAAAGGAGTACTCTCCTGGCGCGGCTCCTTTGGCTTTTAGTCCTCCCTCTATCTTTTTTTTATTCTCTGGGGATGCGAATTCGGAATTTCCTCTATTCGGCCGGATGGATGTCGACCAAGGGTCTTCCCTGTACTGTCGTCAGCGTGGGGAATCTCGTGGTGGGCGGCACCGGTAAAACACCGATGACCTTATGGTTGGCTGAGGAACTCGGCAGACGAGGATACAGGGTGGCGATCCTGAGTCGAGGTTATAAGAGGACTGGAAAGAAGCCGATGGTCCTGGAGCCCGGGATCAGCAAATCTGTTTCTTTTGGCCAAGAAAATGGTCCTTTGGATGCAGGGGATGAGCCGGTCATGATGGCTACAGCCCACGGCCAAAGGGTCGGCGTGGGAAGGAAGAGGTATGAGGTGGCGAATCTGTTACTAGGTTACTCGAAAGTTGATGTGTTTATTCTGGACGATGGATTCCAGCATCGTCAGCTGAAGCGCGACCTGGACATCCTGCTTCTGGGATGGGATTGGAGCGGATGGTTAATCCCTGCAGGTCCGTTTCGCGAACCTAGAAGCGCTCTAGATCGGGCTCACCTTTACCTCATTACAGGATCGAAGGATCATTGGAAGGACATCTTGACCCGTGCTCGGGGGACGTCAGACCCTTTTCTTGGATCTATTGAGCCCAAGGCCCTCCTGGCGAGAGAGGGGGATCAGTGGAAAGAGCTTCCTCTAGGCCTCTTGGGACACACCAGGGTTTTAGCGATTTGTGCTATTGCCAATCCTTCCTCTTTCTACTGTATGATTCTTGAATGGGGAGGAGAAATTGTGGAAACAATGGAGTTTCCGGATCATCATCGTTACTCCATCAAAGATTGGCAGAAGATCAACCAGATCGCTCGTCATGTGGATTTAATCGTTACGACAGAGAAGGACATTGTTAAACTGGTCCAATTTCCGTTTGCCAAGAGAAAAATTCTCGCTTTGCGAGTCGGTATGGTTGTTGAGAGAGAAGATGATTTGGTGAGGGCCGTGGAGGATACTATTCGCAAGAAAAGTGTGCGTCTCAAGGACCGGAAAGGGGCCACTATGGCAAATGGACCGGTGGTCTTTGTCGATCGGGACGGGACTTTAATTCGGGAGGTAGGCTACCTCCGTCATGTGGAACAAATTGAGGTATTACCCGGGGTCCCCAAGGCTATTCAGTTGCTACACCGCTATGGCATCAAGGTGGTAATGGTCACAAATCAGTCGGCCGTAGCTCGAGGTTTTATAACGGAGGAGCGACTGAACCAAATTCATCGGGAGATCGAGAGGCGATTGGCAAGGGATGGGGCTTTCTTGGATGGAATCTATTACTGCCCCCATCATCCCACGGAAGGGGCAGAACCGTATCGAGTCCTCTGTCGGGGTCGTAAGCCCAATATCGGATTGGTAGAACAGGCGTGTTCAGACCTAAGGGTGGATGCTAATGGTTCCTATGTGGTTGGGGATCAGACGAGTGATATGGAGTTGGCCGTCAGGATTTCGGCCAAGGGGATCCTTCTCGAAAATCCTACCTTGGAACAGAGTGGGGATAGATTGGTGTCTCTTTGGGCCGGTGTTTCATCCATCGTGTCAGTGGAGAAGGATTTTGGGGCGGCCGTTCAATGGATCGTCCAGGATTTGAATCTAGAAGACAGAAGATAGAATCAGAAGGCAGTAGGCAGCAGGCAGGAGGCAGCAAGCAAAGGGCAAAGGGCAAAGAGCAGAGATCGGAGACCGCGGACCGGAGACTGAAAACTGCTAATAGCAAAGTAGCTTTCAGAAGTCATTCTTCCCGTCATCGGTCATCCGTCCTGGGGTGTACACGCTTTGCGCCTGGCGCTGAGAGCAACAGGCAGACGAAATAAGCAAGGGGAGGCAGAAAGGTGCCTATT
>JACZXR010000340.1 GCA_022571535.1 Deltaproteobacteria bacterium
ACGAAAGGAGTTATTGGCCATCAGCCCAATGGCCTCCTGCAGCGAATTGCTGGGGCTTAAAGATACAATCTTGCTAGTCATCACCTCACCCACGGTGGTGGGGATGCTAGGGGTCTCAATCGGCTTTGCCGAACCTAGGAAGTTGACTGTGCCTTCAACATTTCTTTTATCGGCCATAACTTACCGCTCCTAAGGCGGAGGGGTTCAATAGACCCGGATCTATAGAGATTTATTCTACTCCTTTTGACTGATCCGTGCAATTTAACGCATATCCGGTCCCAAAGCAGGAGCAGTATCTCAACAGAAGTGGTTTACATTCCGGGTTTTATGAGGGAAAATAGCCTCTGGAAATCCTTTTCGATGTCCGAAACGCTCTACCAAAAAATTGGCGGAGAGGCCAAGCTGAGGCAAGTCATCGACACCTTCATCGATCGGGTTTTCAGCGATCGGATGATCGGGTTTTTCTTTCGTAATGCAGACAAGGCACGGATTAAAGAGATGGAGTTCCAATTGACCGCAAAGTTCCTCGGGGCTGATATCGAATATCGGGGAAGGCCGCTGGATGAGGTTCACTCCAAACATCCCATAATGGGCGGGCAGTTCATGCGGAGGCTACAGATCCTGCGTGAGACGCTGGACACTCATGCTGTCCCCGAGGAAGTTCGCGAGGCCTGGCTCTCACACACCGAAAGTCTCCGGCCTCTGATTACGCAGGATGCCGGATCCGACTGTGATCCTGACCTGGCAAGAAAAAGAGTCATCAGATGAGGGTCAAACTGTTCCCTTGATAATCTTCTGGTTTACTGATGGTTTTGTTTGTCTGAGCAAGGCTGTCGGTTTCGATAGACTTTCCCTTTTTATTACTACGATACTCCGCGGCCCCCCACGGGCACATTACCGACCTGCCTGCGCAGTCAGGTGGGGTTTCCCTCGTGGAGTCGTGGTCCATTACTCCACATGGGGGGAGAAGCGGAAGCTCTTCCTTTTGGTCGACCACGGGGGTTCCAACCCTGTGGTCGATATAAATGAATTAAATTTAAGGGCTCTACTGGAAAAGGAAATGCAGATGGTCCGCATAGCTTTCTAGCCATGAATTATGAAATCAGCAAGGTCGCCACGGGTTAGCTCTATTATGGGGCTTATAAAGGTCGTGTTCAGTGGTCGGATGAGTGTAGCGCTGCTGATGGGGTTCGCTAGCGGCCTGCCGTTGTTATTGACGCTCTCGGTGTTGCAGGCCTGGATGAAGGAGAAGGGGGTTGATCTCACTGTGATCGGATTGATGGCGCTGGTAGGACTGCCGTACACCCTGAAGTTTCTATGGGCGCCCCTTCTTGATCGATTTACGCTTTCTTTTTTTGGGCAACCTTTTCTTGGTCGGCGCCGTGGCTGGTTGTTGGTGATACAAGTCGCCCTGATGCTTTCAATCGTCGGGCTTGGGTTTACCAGCCCTGTGGAAAGCACGTGGATGGTGGCCTTTGTGGCATTTTTCGTGACTTTTTTCAGCGCCAGTCAGGATATCGTTGTAGATGCCTATCGTCGAGAGGATCTGGCCAACGAGGAACTCGGATTGGGTTCATCCCTGTATGTAAGTGGCTACCGAATTGGAATGCTGTTGGCCTCGGGCGGCGGCTTGATCCTGGCCGATCATATCCCTTTCTCCTGGGTCTATTTCATTATGGCGGCGTGCATGTCTGTGGGAGTCGTCACTACCTTGTTGGCTCGGGAACCTCCTGTGCCGGAGGGGTCGCCGCGGAGCCTGAGGGAGGCGGTCATCGATCCTTTTGTGGAATATTTCTCACGCAATGAGGCGTGGTGGATTCTTGCCTTTATCCTGCTGTACAAGATTGGCGACACGATGGCCAGCGCGATGACGACGCCGTTTTATCTGGACATCGGTTTTTCAAAAACTGAGATTGGTACCGTGGTCAAACTGTTCGGATTTTGGATGACCATTGCAGGCGGCCTGTTAGGAGGGTTGCTGATGTTATCTCTGGGCATCTACCGGTGCCTTTGGATATTTGGCCTGCTCCAGGCTGTATCGACCGCCGGGTTTGCTGTCCTGGCCCACTTTGGTCGCACTCTATTTGGTCTGGCCAGTGTAATCGGCTTTGAGAATCTCAGTAGCGGTATGGGGACGGCGGCCTTTGTGGCATTTATGGCCAGTCTGACTAACAAAAAATTTACCGCTACACAGTATGCACTGCTTAGCGGTCTGATGGGTGTGCCACGTGTTATAGCCTCAGCACCTACCGGATTCCTTGCCTTGCTTATGGGTTGGAAGGGCTTTTTTATACTTTGCACCCTTATTGCCATCCCGGGTCTCTTGCTATTGCTGCGCTTTTCTCGCATGGAGGCAGAAATCACGCAAACAAATGGTGCCGTTGAATCGGTGTAGGGGGTGCCAGCCTCTTTCCCCGTCCAGCTACGCTTGGTGTTGGGTGTTAATCGAGACAAGCTGGGGCGGTTGACATCAGAGGTCCTGATCGGATAGTCTCCGCCAAAATCGGTGCAATGTGTCTTAAATACTAATACAGCGTTGACATTGGTTCGTGACCATTTAGAAGAAAGGAGGATCTGACAATGATAAGGTTATCAAAGTTCGTTTCCTATGCGGTTATCGCTCCGTTGGTACTGGGGGGCGTAATGGCATTTCTGCCCTCCGCAGGTTCTACGGAAGAGCTCAAAATAGCTCACTTCATGTCGCCCAAACACCCCATGGACAGGTTCCTGATGCGGCCCTGGGCGAAGGAGATTGCAAAGATAACGAACAACGACCTGACGGCCCGCATCTACCCTGGAGGTGAGCTTGGGAAGGGCCCCCGGGCGCAGTTCAAGCGCGCTGTTGACGGTATTGCCGACATCACGTTCGGCCTGCAGGGTTACACGTCCAAGCAGTTTCCCAGGACCACGCTGATCGAGCTACCCGCCGTGGCCCCGAACGCCGTCGAGGCGACGAAGAGGCTCTGGGACATCTATGATAGGTACCTGGCCGTTGAATATAAGCGGGTCAAGACCCTCGCGATCTGGAACGCTGAAAGCCCGATCCTGATGACCAAGAATAAGCCCATCCGTAAGATTTCGGACATCAAGGGGCTTAAGATCCGCACACCGTCCAAGGCGCAAGCG
This sequence comes from Deltaproteobacteria bacterium, assembly GCA_022571535.1. Lineage (GTDB taxonomy): Bacteria > Desulfobacterota > Binatia > UBA9968 > CAXXLF01 > JACZXR01. The sequence continues at coordinate 3,127 of JACZXR010000340.1, forward strand.
GACCTCATCAAGGCCCTGGGCGCGACGCCCGTGGCAATGCCGGTGACCAGGATGTACAACGCACTGAATACGGGCGTAGTGGACGCCTTGATGGTTCCAGCCAGTGTCATCCGTTCCTTTAAGATCGGCGAGGTGGCTAAGTACTACACTACCGGTTTGCCATTCGGCCAATCGCCGTTCTTCCTGTTGATGAACCGTCCGAAGTGGGAATCGCTTTCGGCGAGTCAAAAAGCGGCAGTTAATAAGACCACGGGCCGCGGACTCAGCCTCAAAGGGGCCAAATTTTACGAGAAGGCCGGCGCAAAGGGGCTCAAATCTGTCAGTAAGGGTGGGAAGCACGAGGTCATCTCCCTCTCATCTGATGAGGTGAAAAAGGGAACAGCGCTTTTGATAAAAGCCCGGAAGAAGATCGTAGCGGACCTTGAGAAGAAGGGGATTCCGGCCAAGGTTAATAAGGATGATCTCTGCCAAGCCGTTGCCAAGGTTGCTGCCTGCGCGTTATTGGCAAGGCACTGGCCCGCGCAGGGCAGTCGGCATGAGGCTTCCTTGGCTCTTGCAGGCTTCCTGATGCGCGCAGGCTGGCACGAGGCCGAAGCCGAAGATTGCATTTCG
>JACZXR010000016.1 GCA_022571535.1 Deltaproteobacteria bacterium
GCTTCACTCTTCTTTTCCGGCAGCTGATCCAGGAAACGCTCTTTCATTTCCAATTCCGGCCTGGGATTTTCTGATTTTTCCAGGGTCTCGCGCTCCTTTGCCAGAATGGACTGCAGTTTTTCTCCGACCTGATCCAAGGCAGAGCGGATCTGGTAACGTTCGTAGAGTCGCCTTATCTCACGGGCAAGCTGTGACAACAACTCGTCAAGCCCGGCAATCTTCTCTTCTCCATTTCTCATCCCACGCTGAACCAGGCGACGCATAGCCTGCTGGAGATCCCCTGTGTCGTTCAGAAATTCACTGAGCTGGTCAAAGACACGCTCCGGCCTGGGCGCGTGTACCGGAGTCCCCATCCATCGGCTGTACCGAATACGATTCATATTAACCCCGATCCGAAATTAATCAGTCAAGGAAATCTTCCCTGATGAGAATCAGACCGCGACAAATACCTGTTTCAAACATGAATTAGTAACTCACCTTTAGTGTAGTTGCAGACCAACGATCAAAATGCCGGTAACTGGTGTCCTAAGCCGCTCAACATTGGAAATGCCTCGGTTATATTTTCGGATCGGGGTTAACCACAAAGAGAGATAGAAAAAGATAGGCAAATCAGCAATCAGTATACAGCAACCAGTTTCCAGAACTGCCTTTTAAATTCTGTATTCTGACTTCTGTATTCTTGATACTAACCCTGGTCTCTGTCTCCACCTCTATCTCTGTCTCACCCACTACTTTCCGTAAGTGATCCTTCCTCCCTCCACTTCCTTGTTAAGCTTTTGATGTAGATGAAGACCTTCTAGAATAAACTCCGTTGCAGACGCCATGAATATCGGGGACTCCACTGTCCCAAGTGTCCGAATCGCACCCTTCAAACCCGGGATCTCTTTGATGCCCTCCATATAGTCCTCCGCAGGCATTCCATCAGAAACCTCCACTCCCCAACCCGAGTTAAAGTACTCGACAATTTCCTGGAGAGAGTTGGCGTTAAAGTACTGATCAAAGGTCTTCAGGACGGCCTTATTCAGAAGCCTCTCCACCAATTCATCTTCTCTTTTGTCCTCGCCCATATATTCAATTTCGATTTTTCCGTTTGTGGAGGCATACAGAGAGTGCAAGTCACTAACTCGTGGCACCACTTCTTTTTCGTTAAGACGTAGCGCCCTTTTCTCAGCATTGCTGATGATGCTCTCATAATTGTTGATACTAACCCTGACGCTAACACCTGAGGACTGATTGATCTCACTCGATTTACGAGCCTCGAATGTCAGACGGGCTAGAATCTCCTTCATAAATTCTGGCAGCAGAACTGCCCGGATGCGCAAGCTCAAGGGGGCAGCCTCCTGCTCCATGATGGCGATTTCGTCCTTCAAGTTCCGTGGGTAGTGAGTCCGGATCTGAACATCAAAGCGGTCTTTGAGCGGGGTGATAATCCTGCCGCGGCTGGTATAGTCTTCTGGATTGGCACTCGCTACAATGATCACGTCTAACGGCAAGCGAATCTTGTATCCCTTAATCTGGACATCCTTCTCCTCCATCAGGTTGAAGAGACCCACCTGGACCTTCTCCACGAGATCGGGAAGCTCATTGATGGCAAAGATTCCCCGGTTAGTCCGTGGGATCAAACCGTAATGGATGGTCTCTTCGTCGGCCAGGTATCTCCCTTCAGCTACCTTGATGGGATCGATCTCCCCGATCAGGTCGGCGATGGAGGCGTCCGGCGTAGCAAGCTTCTCTCCGTATCTGCGTTCCCGACCGATCCATTCTATGGCCAAGCCATCCCCCTCTTGCTCCAAACGGCGGCGGCAAACACAGCAGATTGGCGCAAGCGGATTATCGTTGATCTCGCACCCCTGGACAATGGGGATGACCTCGTTTAACAGTGAAACGAGACCCCGGATAATGCGTGACTTGGCCTGCCCCCTTTCGCCCAAAAAGACCATGTGGTGTCCTGAAAGGATCGCATTTTCGATCTCGGGGACGACCGTGTCATCAAATCCGATGATCCCCGGCAAAATACGCTCGCCCGTCTCCAAGCAGCGGACGAGATTCATCCGCATTTCTTCATGCACGGTAAGGACGGAATAGCCGCTCTTCTTCAGTTCCCCTACCGTCTTTGATAGCTTCACGCCGTATGCTCCCTCCTCCGAAGTGCCTAGCCGTTCTCTCCCGGAGCTAAGACCGCTCTTCCTCTCTCTTGACTGGTCCTAGCTTCTCTTTCAAGAGACTCGATTTCCTGGTCCTTTTGTCTTACGGTCTTTTTAAATGACCGCTGATCAATCATGAATCCAACCCCTGCCAGAAGTACACCAAAAAAAACCGATAACAGAATGAGGAGATAAAGACGTATGGGCGGTGTCTCATAGCCAAAATAGTGCAGGACCAACAGTTCGGTATTTTCCATCGAAAAGGTAATCCCCACAATAAAAAGCAAGGTGAGAAAAACTGACTTAATGAGCTTGAACATCTTCCTTAATTAAGAAATCTTTGAAAAAAGGGCTCAAGCGGTCGTAACTCTCCATAAGGTGCTGCGGTATCACGCGGGTCTCGCCAACAGCTGCCATGAAATTTGTATCCCCATCCCATCTCGGAACTGCATGCCAGTGAAGATGGTCTTCCACGCCAGCGCCGGCACACCGCCCCAGGTTCATCCCCACATTAATCCCTCCTGGCTTCAACACCTTTTGAAGAATATGGACGGTTCCCCTCAGAGCTCGGCAGAGATCCAGATACTCTTCCGGCAAGAGCGAGGAGAGCTGATTGGTGTGTTTCTTTGGGGCCAGCAGGAGATGACCGCTGTTATAGGGATATTTATTCAACATCACGGTAGTGTGAGAAGTTTGTGCCAGCACGAGACTGGAACGGTGATCGTCCCCGATCATCTTTGTACAAAATATGCACTCCTTCTCCTTGACGCCATCGACATAGGCCATTCTCCATGGAGCCCAAATTTGCTTCATTGAGAATCCTCATGATCAGGCTGTTCGTTGTTTACCCTCTGCCTCAACTCCTTACCAACCTTAAAGAAGGGAACTCTCTTAGCTGACACGGACACTATTGCTCCGGTTTTCGGGTTTCTCCCCCCTCGCGCACGACGGTGTTTGACCACAAAACTCCCGAATCCTCGGATCTCAATCCTTTCTTCCCTCTCCATAGCATCGACCATAGACCCAAAAATGGTATTGATAATGACCTCAGAATCAAAGCGAGAGAGGTGAGGAAACCTTCTATTAACTTCGTCAATTAAGTCTCTCTTAGTCATAATGCCTCCCAACAAAACGGACACTAACAGTCATCCAGACAACCCAGCGGCGTCCCGCCTCTGATGGAGTCACACTTTATATTGTCTTGGGATCAAGATGGAGACCACTGGTACCTGAGTCCCCATCTCTCTCTATATTCTAACTGCTCACTCAATAATGAGAAAAGAAGTCGCTCCCACCAACTCCGTTTCCTCGTTCGGGCATAAACGATCTGAGGTTCTCCTTTAATCGAACCCCGTTTGGCAGCTAGCTCGATGGCGTCTTCCATAGTGCCTAGGACATCCACCAATCCCGCTGCCTTTGCCTGCTCACCAGAGTAAACCCTACCGTCGGCAAGTTTTCGAACCGTTTTCACTGGCAGTCTCTTTCCCCTCCCCCTCGCCACTGCACGAACGAACTGACCGTGGACATTTTCCACCAGGGATTGAAGGATCGCCTTTCCCTCAGGGGAAAGGGGCTTGAAAGGAGAACCGATATCTTTGTGAGGTCCGCTCTTGATGTTGTATCCCTTTAGACCAAGCATTTTCATCAACCCTTCCACGTTCGCCAGTTCCATAATGACCCCAATAGAGCCGGTGACGGTCCCAGGATTGGCCACAATCTGATGAGCGGCGCTGGCAATATAGTAGCCTCCCGATGTCGCCATCCCTCCCAGGGAGGCAATCACCGGCTTTTTCTTTCTCAATTTCTCGATCTCCTCGTAGATCTCCTGTGTCGGCACTACTGCCCCTCCGGGAGAATCGATCCGCACCACCACCGCCTTGATCCTTTTCGTATTCGCAAATCTCTTCAGGCTCTTTATCGCCTCACGTGAATCGTCAATAGATCCCTCGATCAGAAGCACGCCAACCCCTTCACCCCCTAAAAAGGTCAGCAGCCTCGGTTCCCCACCCGTGAAATAGGTATAGAAAAAAACCAGGACGAATAAGCACAAAATGCCGAGAAATAGAACACCTAATCCTTTTAGTAACGTATACCGATTGGTCATGGACTATCCCCGAGAAAAAACTTTTATGGCTTTCCGCCTTTACCCTTTCTTGTGACCTGGGTCTCCTCATCCTTATCGAGTCTCAATTCTTCATTTAAGATCGTCTCGAAGGAAAACATTCCTGTCTCCTTCTCCCTCTTTAAGTAGGCCTCCATTTCCTTTCGCTCGCTGGATTTTCTTAAGGCACGGATACTGAGTCCGATTCTTCTCTCCTGGATATCGATATTGATAACCTCAGCATTAATGTGATCCCCAACCTTGAAAAGGCTGGACGGCTTATCCACCCGCTCCGTGCTCAATTGGGAAACGTGAATCAAGCCTTCGACCTTATCCTCGATTCGGACGAAAACCCCGAAATCAGCAATTTTGGTTATCTCCCCTTCGATTTTGGAGCCAACCGGATTCTTTTGGGCAATCAACTCCCATGGATCACCCATGAGCTGTTTAATTCCCAGGGAAAAGCGTTCATTTTCAACATCGATCCCCAGCACCTTGGCCTCGACACTATCACCCTTTTTATATAGCTCCGACGGGTGCTTGACCTTCTTTGCCCAATCAAGATCGGAAATATGGACAAGGCCATCGATTCCTTCTTCCACCCCGACAAAGACCCCGAAATCCGTTACATTGCGGACAGATCCTTTGATAACGGACCCAATGGTATATTTTTCCTTTAACAGTAACCAAGGGTTGGGCATGACCTGTTTCAACCCTAAAGAAATGCGGTGACGGTTCCGATCAATGTTAAGCACTACAGTCTCTACCGTCTCTCCGACCTGGACCACCTTGGATGGGTGCGAGACCTTTTTCGCCCAAGACATTTCCGAGATATGAACCAAACCCTCGATCCCCTTATCCAGCTCTACGAAGGCCCCGTAATCCGTCAAGCCTACCACCTTACCCTGCACACGAGATCCGATCGCAAACTTACTTTCGACAGATTCCCAGGGATCGGGGGTGATCTGTTTCATTCCAAGTGAGATGCGCTCCCTTTCCGGATCAAATTTAAGAACCACGACTTTGATACTCTCTCCCACCTTGACCAAATCCGAAGGGTGGTTGATTCTTCCCCAAGACATGTCAGTAATGTGGAGGATTCCATCAATGCCGCCCACATCCACAAAGGCCCCGTACCCGGTGATGTTTTTTACCACACCCTCAAGGATGACTCCTTCCTCCAAGATTTTCAGCGTATCTTTTTTAAGGGCCTCTCTCTCTTTCTCTATCATGGCTTTACGAGAAACGACCACATTTCCACGCATTTGATTATATTTCAGGATGATAAAGCGATCCGTCTTTCCGACAAACTTGTCCAGATTGCGAGTGGCCCGGATGTCCACATGGGAACCGGGAAGAAAACCAGGCACCCCGACGTCTACATTAAACCCACCCTTCACCCTGGCCACGATGACTCCCTCCACCGGCGATTCTTCATGATAGGCCTTCTCGATTTTCTCCCAAATCTTGATGTCTTGTGCCATCTCCCGTGAAAGAACGATGTCTCCGTCATCACCCTCCGGCGATTCGAATAAAACATCCACCTCATCCCCTACCTTGACCTGAATCTTTCCCTCACGGTCAAAAAATTCTTTCACGGGAATCTGACCCTCGGTCTTATAGCCCACATCAACCACCACATGAGTGGGGGTGATATCCACAACTTTCCCCTTGACAATTCCTCCCGGTTGAACAGCCTGTATGCTCTGTTCAAAGAGAGTCCGAAAGTCATCCTCGCCGCTTTCCCCTCCTGGTTTCTTACCCCCCTCACTTTGCGCCATTTAACTACTCTCCCTATTTATTATTTTGACCATATTCTTTTTAACTTCTTGCAAAATCTGATGGACTACCGAATCGGCCTCAAGTGACGTTGAATCAATCAAGAGTGCATCCTCGGCCTTGCATAGAGGAGCGATTTTCCGCTCTTTATCTCTCCGATCCCTCTCGATCATTTCTTCAAGGGTTTGTTCCAGGGTCACCTTTTTCCCTTGAGCCTGAAACTCCAGATATCGGCGCCTCGCTCTCTCCTGCGGCGAGGCATCCAGAAAGATCTTTACATCAGCTCGAGGAAACACAACCGTTCCGATGTCTCTTCCCTCAACTACCACCCCACCCTGCATCCCCATCTCCCTCTGAATCTTGACCATCCTCTCACGCACCACCTTGAGGGCGGAAACCCTTGATGCCATCTGGCTGAGCTCGGGAGTCCGGATCTTATCTGTAACATCATGGCCATTGAGAAGAACCTTGAGGCGGCCCCTTTTCTCTATCAGATTTACCATAGTGTCATCCAGAACTTTCTTCAACGTTGCCTCGTCAGACAGGTCCAGCCCCTTTTGTAACACATTCCAAGCAAAGGCGCGGTACATGGCCCCTGTATCCATATACATATAACCTAATTCTTTCGCCAATCGCCTGGCCACTGTGCTCTTCCCCGCACCTGCAGGTCCATCAATGGCAACAACGAGTCTCCCCACATGACGGTCACGAGGCATGTCCTCATCCTGGATTAAGTCATCTCCTAGCAAAGACTCTCCAACAAATCAAAAAAACCTGGGAAAGAGACATCAGCACAGCCACTGTCCTCAATCTCCACCCCTCCTGCAGAGTAAAGGCCGGCACAGGCCAACGCCATGGCCACACGATGATCCCCATAACTCTTTACTCGAGCACCCTGAAGCCTCCCCTTCCCCACTATTCTCATACTATCCTCCTCTTCCTCAACCTCTACACCGAGCTTGCGCAATTCCCGGGTCATCGTGTAAATTCGATCAGACTCCTTGTATCGCAGCTCTCTCACCCCGGAAAATGTCGACACCCCATCGGCCAACGCTGCAGCCACAGACAGAACTGGATACTCGTCGATCGTACGGGCCACCATCTCCACCCCAACATCCACCCCTTTAAGCTTTCCTCCCAGAACATGCAAATCCACAACGACTTCCCCGCTCTCTTCCCTGTGGTTGATCAATTCTATGGATGCCCCCATTTGCCTCAAGACGTCAATCACCCCGCTCCGGGAAGGGTTACATCCCACCCCGCGGATCACAAGGTCAGATCCCGGAATCGATGCAGCGGCAACCATGAAAAATGCTGCCGATGAGAGGTCCCCAGGAATCTTCACTTCTCTCTTCCACAATCTCTGGCGTCCCTTTACGGAAACCGACCGACCCTCAACTCTTACCCTTGCCCCAAAGGCCCTAGCCATAATCTCCGTATGATCTCTCGATCTCTGTGGCTCCTCCACTACAGTCACCCCTTCCGCCTGAAGTCCTGCCAAGAGAATTGCCGATTTTACCTGGGCACTGGCCACGGGTGAAACATAATGAATCCCCTGAAGCTGCCGTCCCCGGATCTCGAGAGGGGCAGCCCCCTTGCCGTTTTGGCTCAGGATCTCAGCGCCCATTTGACTGAGCGGTTCGATCACCCTCTGCATAGGTCTCTGGCGTAGGGAGGCGTCCCCATCCAAGGTGGAAACAAACGGGCGACCTGCCAGTACCCCGGCAACGAGGCGCATGGTCGTTCCGGAATTACCACAGTCAATCGGATTTCCAGGCGGGCAGAGACCCTCCCACCCATTCCCATCCACGAGCAGGACATTGCCCTCACTTCGGATTTTCACACCTAAGCCCTTGAAAGCCCTAACTGTCCGGTGGTTGTCCTCCCCACCGGAAAGGTCGAATAGTCGACTCTCTCCTTCAGCGATAGAGGCAAAGATCACAGCCCTATGACCGATGGATTTGTCTCCAGGAACAGTCAAATTTCCCCGTAGCGGCTGGCGTGCCTCTTCAACCTTCTTAATCTTAACGGTTGGCTGATTTATGGGATCGCCCTCCTCAGCTCATTTGCCCGGTTAAACTCCTTCTCCAGCAGATCCCCTTCACCACCGTGAATCGATTTTCTCAATTGCTCCAGGCATCTCATGTATTCCAAGATACTTTTGCTCACCGCGTGCCGATTGACCAGACATATATCACGCCAGATCTCCGGACGGCTAGAGGCAATACGTGTAAGATCTTTAAACCCTCCCCCACAGTAATCCTTCAGGTCCACGAAATCCACGTCAACTCGACCCAGTGTGTTGACCAGGGCATACGCCAGGACATGCGGAAGATGGCTAACCAGGGCCAAGATTCTATCATGCAGATTCGGATCCATAATCTCGACCCTCGCTCCCAACCGGCGCCAGAAAGACCCTAACTTCTTAACAGATCTAGGATCGGTTTTCCGCGTTGGAGTAAGAATACATCGGCATCTGAAGAAGAGGTCAGGGATCGCAGCCTTTGCACCCCACTGCTCGCTCCCGGCTATGGGATGAGCCCCCACAAACGAAATCTGCGCGGGAAGGAGCTTTTCCATCTCCTGCACGATCTCTCCTTTCACGCTGCCGACATCGCTTATCAAACATCCCGGCCCAAGCCTTGGCAGGAAGGAGATCGCTAACGGAACTGTCGCTTGAACAGGGGTTGCCAATATAAGGAGATCGGTCCCCCTAGGGATGTCATCCTCATTCACAAAGTAACGGTCTATGATCCCTCTCCTTTGGGCCAGGTGCAGATTTTTCTCCTTGCGCCCAAATCCAATGATCTCCTCAACCAACTTGCATTTTCGGGCTGCCAGCGCCAGCGAACCGCCTATTAACCCCACCCCCGCAATCACCATCCGGTGAAACATCAGCGGCATTACATATCCCTCCCCACCGCCTCGGCAACCTTCCTGAGATTCCTCATCAGCGCGCTGAACTTTTCAGGCTTCAATGACTGGGGCCCATCGCACAAGGCCACCTCCGGCCGAGGGTGAACCTCAATGAGGAGGCCGTCCGCCCCAGCGGCGACCCCGGCCAAGGCCATGGGAGTCACCAGTTCCCATTTACCCGTGCTGTGACTGGGATCGATAAAGACAGGCAGATGAGAGAGCTGCTTGAGAATGGGAACAGCACTCAGGTCCAGGGTATTTCTCGTTTCCGTTTCGAAGGTTCGGATCCCCCGTTCGCAGAGGATAATCCTTCGGTTACCCTCCGCAGCGATGTATTCTGCTGAGAGGAGAAACTCCTGAATGCTCGCACTCATCCCCCGTTTAAGCATCACTGGCTTATCGAGCTTTCCTACCTCGGTCAATAATTTAAAGTTCTGCATGTTCCTCGCACCGATCTGGAGAATATCGGTATAGCGGTAGACCAGGTCGAGATCTCTGGGATCAAGGACCTCGGTAATGATAGCCAAACCGGTCATCTTCCGAGCATGAGCAAGATGACTCAAGCCCTCTTCCCCTAGCCCCTGAAAACTATAAGGGGAGGTCCTAGGTTTGAACGCCCCTCCGCGTAGAAACGTCGCCCCAGCCTCTTTAGCAGGAATGGCAGCGCCAAGGACCTGCTCTTGGGATTCAACAGAGCATGGGCCTGCCATCACATGGATTTTCTTGCCCCCGATTTCGTAACCGCCCACCTTGATTACTGTGTCCTCTGCCTGGAACTCACGGCTAACGAGCTTGTATGGCTTCAAAATTGGCAGGACCTTTTCCACACCTGGAAACGACTCCAGGGTCTGGTCTACAAGCAATCTTTCATCTCCGATCGCACCGATGATCGTCCTCTCTTTTCCCACAACAACGAAGGCCTTGAGACCGAGGCTCTCGATTCTGTCAGCCACTGCCTGAACCTCTTTCTGGGCCATTCCTGGTTTCAAAACTACAATCATAATTCTTTGGAAAGTCTCCTTTTTGCTTTAATTATTTCCTCTAATTCTCTTATAAACTTGATGTTTTCACTCATTTTACCTATGGTCACACGGACATATTCGGGCAGATCATAGCCCTCCATTGATCGGACGATCACCCCTCGTCTTAGAAGCTGTTGGAACAAATCCTGCCCATTACCTACACGCATCAGGATGAAATTGGCCTGTGTCGGGATCTGCTCCAGGCCCAACCGGGCCACTTCTTTCGTCAGGTATTCCATCCCCTCCCGATTAACCTCAAGGCTCTTCTTCACATGGTCCTGATCTTCCAGAGCCTCCAGGGCCGCCCACTGGGCAGCGGCGTTGACATTAAACGGTTGCCGTATCCGATGCATGAGACCTATTATCTCCGCCGCGCCTATGCCAAAGCCTATCCTGAGGCCTGCAAGACCGTAGAGCTTGGAAAAGGTACGAACAGTCAAAAGAACCCTCCCCTCGCCGTGATAGGTGAGAGAGTCGGGATAGTCTGCGTCCCGGACATATTCGAAATAAGCCTCATCCACGATCAAAAGAACCCTTGGACTCAACCGCTGCAGGAACACCTCCCACTCCCTCTTGCGATAGATTGTCCCTGTAGGATTATTGGGGTTAGCCAGAAAGACGACTCTAGTCCGCGGGGTGATAGCCCTAGCCATGGCCTCAAGATCGTGGGTAAAATCATTTAGCGGAACAACTCTAGCGTGGCCTCCGGCAGCCTGTACAACCAGACGATAGATTACGAACGCCTGATGGGCCATCACTGCCTCGTCTCCGGGTTGCATGAATGTCCTGACTGCCAGCTCGATGATCTCGTTGGAACCGTTACCGAAGATCAATTGGTCTGGAGAGACACCCAATCTAGCCGCCAGGCCTTGTTTAAGGTAAAAGCAGTCTCCATCCGGATAGAGGTGGAGCTGATGCAACCGCTCCGCCAACGCCTTGACGGCCTTGGGAGAGGGGCCCAGGGGATTTTCGTTGGAGGCGAGCTTTACAGAACCCTCGATTCCATACTCCCTCTCCACTTCCTCTATGGGCTTTCCAGGGCTATAGGGAACGAGGTTTCGGATATACTCTGGAACTCTTTCAGTGAAAATCATAAACCACGAGGATAGGAACCGATCACTTTGACAAAAATGCAGATCTTCTCCAACTGTTTCAGTGCCTTGCAAATTCCAGGCTCTTCTACATGTCCGTTAAAATCTAGAAAAAAGAGGTACTCCCAGGGTTTGTTTTTCAAAGGGCGAGACTCGATCTTGGTCAGATTAATCCTGTTCTTGGCAAAGGGCTCCAACATGCGATGGAGGATTCCCACTTCATCCTTGACCGAGAATATAATCGAGGTCTTGTCTTCTCCGGTAGGCCTACTGATCTGATCCCTAATGACAAGAAAACGGGTGATGTTATTCGACTGATCTTCAATATTTTCTTCAACTATTTCCAGACCATAAAATTCACTCGCCAGTCTACCGGCAATGGCCGCAAGGGTCGCATCCTGCGCCGCCATCTGGGCTGCCTGCGCCGTGCTGGCCACCTCATCCACTGGAACTTGCGGGAAATGGTTTGCAAGCCAGTCACGGCACTGTGCTACCGCCTGGGGATGAGAGACGATTCGCTGGAATTGGCCTGATCGACCGGGCCGCGATAAAAGGCACTGATGAATCTCTAAGTAAATCTCGGCGCATATCTTGACGTCCGCCTCTACAAGCATGTCGAGGGTATGGGTCACCACCCCTTCCGTAGAATTCTCAACAGGAACAACCCCGAAGTTGGCCCTTCCACGTTCCACCTCTTGAAAAACACCCTGAATACTAGCTACCGACACGTAAACAGTGGACAGGCCAAATCTCTCTCGCGCTGCCATCTGAGTGAACGTCGCATCGGGGCCGAGATACGCAACCCTGAGGGGACCCTCAAGGGATCGGGAGGCAGAAAGGACCTCCCGGTAGACAGAACGGATAGCCTGTTCGGGAAGGGGACCTCGGTTCAGTCTGGAGACTCTCTGAAGAATTTCCTTCTCACGGGAAGGGACGTATATCTCTTCATTCCCGAGATTCTTTGTTTGCCCGATCTTTTGGGCAAGGCAGGCCCTCTGGCTGAGGAACTCTATGATCTTTTCATCAACTTGATCGATTTTTTCTCTGAGCTCATCGACCGTCTCTTTACGGCTCAAGGAAAACCTCACCCTGGCGCACCATCTTTTGCTCCACTAAGAAGCGCCGATTTCGCAAAAATAGCTTAATTTCCAGTAAATTGCAAACCTTAGCCCCTTTTACCCACAGACCCCTTGACAAACACGGGGGGATCTATCATAAACTCCCTCCCATACTTAAGGACAAGGTAGAAAGTTAGAACCACAAACCGAAAGGAGGCAAGAAGATGAAAGGATTCAAGATTGGAGACATGTCATTCCGGGTAGGCACCATAGCCGTTGCTACAGTACTGGTGGCCGCACTGACCCTCGCAACAGCAGGCATAAGTTCTGCGCAGACCAAGATCACAGTGGGCAGAACGACTTCGGGAAGCGGATTCCATATTCCGTCCTACGTTGCCATGGATAGGGGCTTTTTCAAGAGGGAGGGGCTGGATGCAAAATACGTCTCTATGAGCGGGAAGGCCCTCCTCAACGCAGGGATTGCCAAACAGATAGACTTCGTCCCCATACCGGGCGGAGGCTCTGTAGCCGCATTAAGAGGGGCCCCCATCATTTACCTTGTCGGTCAATCGTTGATCTCTCAGTGGACGATCACCAGCCCAAAAAGCATCAAGACCGTCAAAGACCTAAAGGGCAAGATTTTGGGTCTGGGTCGACCAGGAAGTGCGGATTATGATGAGGCCGAAATCGTTTTAAGCCAACACTTTGGTATGGAGGTGGGAAGGGACTACAAGGTTATTAGTTTCCGCGGTGAATCTGAAAGGATCGCAGCCCTGATTAATGGGGATATCCAGGGCGGGATGCTCTCCTTCCCACATGCGGCAAAGGCCAAGGTTGCCGGTTTCAAGGTACTTCTGAGAACGGGGGATTATTTGCCTCGCATTGGTGGAAGTTTCTGGACCAATAGGGATTTCCTCAAGAAGAATCGGGCCACAGTCAAAAGCTTCATCAAGGCCATAGCGAAGGCCGAGCATTACATGATCACAAACAAAGAAGGAACGGTCGACGTTATTCAAAAGCACTTCGCTATGAAGGACAGAAGAGAGGCCGTGGGAGTTTACGAGGAGGTCTATGACCAATACGGTCCGGACCTGCCCGAATCGCTGGTCCAGAGCTTGTTTGAATCTCGGGTCAATCGGATGATAAAGAAGGGCAATTGGCCTAAAGATAAACCGCTACCGGACCTTAACCAATTTATCGCCAGAGATCTCCTGACCGAAACTCTAAGAGAGATGGGGTATTACTTGCAGGCTCCGCCCGTTCTACGACAATAAAGGTCCAATGGGCATCTCTCTCGGCTAACCCCGATCCTAAAGATGAGTGAGGGGGTGGAAACTTGGGATCAAATTATATCGACCACGGGGATTAAATCCTCGTGGTCGACCAAAGGGAAGAGATGCCGCATATCCGCCCCTGTGGAGTAATGGACCGCGGCTCCACGGGGGAAACCCCATCGGTAGTGTGCCTGCGGCAAGTTGCGGACTATTCTAAATATTTAGCCCCGATCCGAAATTAATCAGTCAAAGAAATCTTCCCTGATGAGCATCAGACCGCGACAAATACCTGTTTCAAGCATGAATCAGCAACTCACGTTTAGTGTAGTTGCAGACCGACGATCAAAATGCC
>JACZXR010000341.1 GCA_022571535.1 Deltaproteobacteria bacterium
CGATACCAATGCCATAACATCCCATCACAGCATAAACCTCTCTTCCGTCCTTATCCAAATAGTTCGCTTTCATGGACTTGCTATACTTATCACCCAGCATAAAAATATGCCCAACTTCAATCCCCCGACAGGTTAAAAGTTCTGTATTGCAGTTCGGACAGTTTTGGCCTTTCTGCTTCTCCTGACTGGCCGCATAGTCACAATCAGGACATGTCACCAGTGTGTATTCTCCTGTATCGGCTAAAACCATAAACTCCTGAGAATAAGTGCCTCCGATAAGACCACTCTCAGCATCAACGGCCTTAAACCGTAACCCGCAACGTGTAAAGATTCGATGATACGCACCCTGCATCCTTCTATAACTTTCCTTTGCCTCTTCCTCATTGCGGTCAAAACTATAGGAATCTTTCATGATAAATTCACGTCCCCGCATGAGGCCAAAGCGCGGGCGGATTTCATCCCGGAATTTAGTTTGAATCTGATAGAGATTCAATGGAAGCTGTCGGTATGACCTAACCTCACAGCGGAAAAGATCGGTAATGACCTCTTCGTGGGTCGGTCCCAGACAAAACTCTCGGCCATGGCGGTCAACGAACCGCAAGAGTTCCTTCCCGTATTCATTCCAACGACCTGTTTCCTTCCAGAGCTCCGCGGGTAGCACAAAGGGCATGAGCAGTTCTTGGGCACCGGCACGGTTCATTTCCTCCCGTACAATCTGTTCCACTTTACGTATGACACGATAACCCAAAGGCAGATACGTATATATCCCAGCGGCAACTTTTCGTATCATTCCAGCACGAAGCATCAGCCGGTGGCTGACAACCTCTGCTTCAACCGGGTCTTCACGTAAGGTCGGTATCAATAGAGTGGAATACTTCATGCTCATAACATTCAATTCCTAATTCTTAACTTTTTGCCTTTCTTCAACAAGGGCTTCAACTTCCTTAACTAAAACATCGAGCATTTCACTTTCTTTAATCTTCCTGACAACTTTTCCTTTACGAAAGAGCAGCCCCGACTCTTTCCCTCCGGCAATGCCGATATCCGCCTCCTTGCCCTCGCCGATCCCATTCACCACGCAGCCCAGGATGGAGATATCTATCGGCTCACGGATGTGCGCAAGCCGCTCCTCCAACGAGCCTCCGTGCGCGCGCTTGGTGAACTTGAAGAAGGGGTCGTAGGCCCCGCTCTCCGTGCGCGAGTCGTCGATCACGAAGTCCACCTTGCCTGGGTCCGTGGCTGCGAGCGCGATGGCCCGCACGTAGTCGTCCAGCCGATCCTCTAGGCCTCGGATGCGCTCCTCCAGCGCCTCGTGCTTGTGCTCGTGTTCATGGTTGTGCTCCTCTTCGCCGATTTTCCCGTCAGATCGGATAGAGATAGGCTTGCCGGCTCCATCGGTCCCCATTCTCGCGGCCGTCGCGAACAACGCGTGCAGCGGTAAGATGTTGCGCCGTACGAAGTGCAGCATCCGCGGCTCGATGCGTTTCACCCTCCAGTACTCCAAGTCCGCCTCGACCGCCGTCACGTGAGCCTCGAAATCTTTCATCTGCGTGTCGGAACTCACCTGTTCAATCATGTCTACCATGATCCCCCTCTCAGCGTCTGCAGTGAGACGCGCGGCCATCCTCGCGGACTCATGCATCCGGATTTGAAATGATAGGGACTCGCTCTTTAGGGTCGCCCACTGAGAACTCAAGAACTCCCCCCAACAATCGCCTGTCGCCATGGCTTTAAGAACCAGAAGGGGCCGTCGGAAAGAGCGACTAGCCTAAGACCTCTAATTATGGGAGGCAGAGTATCCGATGACGGGATGTTATGTCAACCCGACGTATTGCGCCGTGTATAATCTAACCCTAAGACCATTCGTTGCGCCATTTGTAATTCTAACCCTCCAAGTGCTCATTATGGAGCTCAAGGAGGGCAACAATGGAAGGGTTCACAATGGCACGACGATTCAAACAGGAGTATTTACGATCCATCTATAAACGGTACCAGCGCGCACCACGGGCGGAGAAGGGGATGATCCTAGAGGAATTCTGCAAGGTTTGCGGCTACAACCGTAAATATGCCATCTGGCTTTTAAACCGGCCCGTGCCCGAGGCAACCGTACGCAAACGGACTGTATCTCGCTCTCCTACCTACAGTCGGGCAATGGTAAGGATTTTGGCAAAGGTGTGGAAGGCCTCGGGGTATCTGTGCTCCCAACGTCTGAAGGCCGCCCTTGTGCACTGGCTGCCCTGGATAAAGCAACACTTCGAGCTGACCCAACCGTTAGAGGCCCAGCTACTGGCCATCAGTGCCCGTCAGATGGATCGGCGCCTGAGGGCAACCAAGCACATGGTCAAACGGCGAGTGTATGGTAGCACTCGGCCCGGATCACTGCTAAAGCAGATG
This sequence comes from Deltaproteobacteria bacterium, assembly GCA_022571535.1. GTDB lineage: Bacteria > Desulfobacterota > Binatia > UBA9968 > CAXXLF01 > JACZXR01. Next base: position 2,395 of record JACZXR010000341.1, read on the forward strand.
ATCCCCATTAAAACCGATCATTGGGATGTGAACCGGCCAGGCTATCTCGAGATCGACCTGGTGTCACACTCAGGGGCCTCAGCGGTTGGGGAATTTCTCCATAGCCTGGACTGCGTCGACATTGCCACCTGCTGGGTGGAGCGCAAGGCGGTCATGGGTAAGAGCGCCTTGGGTATCTTGAATGCGGTCACCGAGATCGAACACCAGCTCCCTTTCCCCCTCAAGGGGATCGACTCTGACAACGGCAGCGAGTTCATCAACAACCACCTTCTTGCCTTCTGTCAACAACGCCCAGCTGGCCGCACTATCCAGTTCACCCGCTCGCGTCCCTACAAAAAGGACGACAATGCCCACATCGAGCAAAAGAACTGGACCCATGTCAGGAAGCTTATGGGCTGGGATCGCTATGACACCGCAAAGGCCCTAGAGGCCGCCAACCGGCTCTATGAGGAGCTTAGGATCTTCCAGAATCTGTTCCAGCCCTCGATGAAGCTGCGATGCAAAATCCGTAAAGGCTCTCGACTTATTCGCCGCTATGACACGCCCCGTACCCCCTTTGAGCGGGTCGTGGAGTCCCGAAAGGGAGACCCCAAAAAGCTCGCAGCCCTCACGCACATGCTTAAGACAACTGATCCCTTCGAGCTCTCTACCCGAATCGATCAGCAACTGCAGCGGATCTACAAGCTGGCCAGCCATGCAGACAGAGCCCCACGGGAAAGGCCACCGCTGAAACAAACGCCGTGGAGAAATTGGACCTTCAGCAAGAAACTACAGCGCCAACAACAGGACATGAAACGACAGATGCGAGAGGACTTCGGTTAGATTTTGTAATGACGCAACGAATCCCGCTAGGGTTAGATTTATAAATGGCTTGACAGGTCTGAGGAACGGGTCAAGTCTTAGGGAACTTTGCGACTTTTATGACCTTTTGCTAGAGACCTAAAGGACGCCAGGTCTGTTGATTCTTGTTTTCTGCGGCTCTCGCTCTAAAAACGGCTTCCGCATTTAGCTTATAACGCACGATCTGCATCTGGCCTATACTCAGCCCCCCTTTTACTTGATTTCGCCATTTTCCCCCTGAGAATCCTCAGGCAGCTTTTCTGGGGATGAGCGCTACCACAACGTCCGCATCTAAAACCCCTGCTACTCGCCGCAATAAAGGAAGTGAATGGCGTGTATATCCCCTCTGTTCAATGGCAGAAATAGCTTGCTGTCTTAGGGGACGTCACGACTTTTATGGCCTTTTGTTAGATATTTTATCATGCCTCGTGGCCCCCGCTTGGATGCTCCAGGTATCTACATCATGTCATGGCCCGTGGAAACATGCGCCAGGCC
>JACZXR010000342.1 GCA_022571535.1 Deltaproteobacteria bacterium
TGTCATTTCAAAATCTCCTTTCAAGTGATTCACTATTATTATTAATGGCAATGCGTGTGCCAGAAACAAAAAGCCACTCAGAGAGCACTCTAAGTAGCTGATAAGACTAGAGATAATAGGAATTTGTGGGTTTCCGAAAGGGCCTGAGAGGAACCGGATGATCCCAATATTTTGGGAGCATCACAACATGTTGGGATTTCTGATTCCGTTACGCTGTGAGGCTTCTCCCCTTATGCACTCCAAGCTCTTCACCTGCGCTTGAAACCAATTTGATCAAACGGGTTGACGACACTCGTGGCAACATTACGCAGATGGGAATTGATCCGCTTCAAGTAACGGAAATACAATGCCAGTGAGACCGCATCGCTGCTAGAAACGTTTTTATCCGAGCCTTTGATGTAATCAACGACGCGTTGATCGCAAAGCCGGTTCACCCAGTGATAGTCGCTCAGCAGTTTCTCTGCATCCTGAACATCTGTCGTTTCAAAAATCTTTCGCACCCGTTTGAAGGTATCCTCAACCGTAGTTTCAATCCTCTTTAAATCTTCCTCGAACATTCCCCCATGCAATTTTGCCGGATGGTTTATGGCCATCTCCACAATGTTTTTAGTATAGTCCCCGATTCGCTCCACATCGATAATGATACTCACCAGCAGCAATCCCGAGTAGAGATCATCAGTACCGGCCACCGTCAGATGGCTCAAGACATTGCGGCGCACCTCCCTCGTATATTTATTCACCTCAATATCCCGATCGTGAATATCTATCACAAGCTCATTGATGTCCATCTCTCGTAGTGATTTTTTGGCCTCCACAAACATTTCCCAGGTAATATCCACCATACGGTAAGAGCGCCTGTAGGCCTTATCAAGGAGTGTGTCTTTTTTAAAGATAGCGAACAATTCTTTTAACATAATCCATTACCTCACCCAAGTAATAGGATCACGGCTAACGGGACAAGAAAAAACACCACTGCGATATAGACTAAAGGGAATATTCTGTTCCTGATGGCAATGTCAGACACTCTCCTCGCTAAAAATAAAGGTAGTTTTCGCAACGGCCACCAGATCCCGATCCCAGTAATATTGAACAGCAGGTGCACAAATGCAACTACTAGCGCATTAGGGCTCCCTATGGCAAGTGCGGCCAGAATTGCTGTAAACGTGGTGCCGACATTCGCCCCGAGTGTGTAGGGAAAGATCTGTTCCAGGGTTAAAATGCCGGCACCCGCCATTGGAATGATCAAACTGGTGGTTATTGAACTGCTCTGCGCCAAAATGGTGAGCAGAAACCCCACGACAAATGCCCTAATGGCAGTTCTAAACAAAACCCTATCGAACCAGACCTCTGCTTTTTTCACCGCCAGAACCCGAAGGGCACCCACCATAAATTTCAAAGACAGTAATAGTAAAATCAAGGACAGGGCAAGGAGAATCCACGGGTATTGTCCCATCCACTGTGCCAGCAAGTTTACCAGGGGTTTTGTGGCGGCCTTGACTGGATTGAAAAGCCTTAAGCCGCCAGCACTCTGAAATTGACCGGCAAAAAAAGTTGCTGTCCTACCTAAAAAATCGGTGGAGATTTGCAGAGGGAAAATGACCAACACTGCAAGCAGATTAAAAAAATCGTGTACGGTAGAAGCAGAAAAGGAGCGGCGAAACTCGAGAGAACGATTGATATGAGCTAAAGATACCAATGTGTTCGTTACTGAGGTGCCGATGTTGGCTCCCATGATAATCGGAATGGCATTCGAAACCGTCAAGACACCACCCCCTACCATCCCTACAACAATAGCCGTAGTGGACGAAGAGCTCTGAATTAGAGACGTTGCCAGGATCCCAATAAACAAGCCGACCAGCGGAACGGACGTACTGGCAATCAATGTCTCGGCAAACCCCTTGCCAAACATTTTCAAAGAGGCCCCCATCAGATTGATACTAAACAAGAATAGATACAGGAAAATTAATAATTGGATGATCCGGAAGCCTGTTGAAATTATTGTTTCCCTATCCATCATTTCCTTAAGTTTTTTCAACCCAGGGATGATCCAGGGCCATCCGGGTCCATTTCTCTTTCCCATTTATTTCTGATCACTCTCTGGTATCAATCTGAGAAAAGAAAAGTCAGCCCGGTGCAAAACAAAAAAACTATCAAGGAGAACATTCCGAGTGGCGGATGGGACCAGAGGAAGTATGGCAGGATGGCTCGAATGTGTGGCAGTGATGGGCGTGGATCACAATCATCGCGTGAATACCCTGGCATGACACAGGTTATTGGATTGATGTTAAGAACTTCGCCCCGTCTTTAATCCCGAGTCTTGGTTAGCCCATCATACCTTGCATCCCTTAATACCTCAATTAAAATCTGCAAGGTTGCAAAATCTTTGCTCCATAAAGAGTCTTTTTTCGATAACGTGACTGAATACGACCGCATCCACCCTATTGGGAAGGGAAGAAACCATCGGCCCCAGGGAGGCGAAGCTGTAATCTGCGGGATTTTCTGCTAGCATCTTGCTGCACAAGCGAGTCAGGAACATGCCCTACATCATCGGCACCGCCGGGCACATCGACCACGGCAAGACAAGCCTCATCAAAGCCCTCACAGGTCTTGACACCGACCGGCTCAAGGAGGAGAAGGAGAGAGGAATATCCATTGATTTAGGCTTCGCCCCGTGCCTTTCTGTGTAATCTCGGCCATACAGACCTTCCTTGACGACGTGCTAGTCATTGAAAGCCTAAGCTGCTGCTGGAGAGAGAGGACTCGACTGCAGTCACTATTTTTAGAGAAACGCTATTTAATATGAGGTGTTGTGTCAATCCAGTTCACCTGGGGTCGGCTTGCAGGCATAGTTGTTGGTCGCGCCTCCTTTACAACCATGCCGTGGTCAGTAGGCTTTTTTGCCTGAGGAATTCCGGATTGAATAGCTTGCATTGGTAGTGTTGACCGCCATCGGCGATGATGGTGACGACGGTATGTTCAGGACCGAGCTACTTAGCCAGGCGGATGGCGCCGGCTACGTTGACGGTGGTACCACCAACAAAAGTCATGCTTGATCCGATGTTCATCGCCGCCCGAACCCACCGACCAACAACCCTGCCGCAAAAAGTGGTATCCAGCGCAGATCAGATTACACCCTCATCGCATGGCGGCTTAAAAATGTTGCCCATATTTCTTGTCCCTCACTATGTGAGCAGAACCCTATAACCCCCATTCACCTCCCTCCCATCGTCAAGATCAAGTCAATACGGCACGGCAAATCCGCCAATTATACTATCGGCCTGCCACGCGAGTCCGCAGAAGTCGAGGCACCAGGCAGATGAGGCCGGATGTGCAACAGCAAATGCTCCTTAGGCATTGCTCCCACAAGACGCTTTACCAGCTGCCCGTCCTTAAATAGTATCAAGGTGGGGATGCCTAGGCTACCATACCGCGTCGCGATCTGGTTGTTCTCATCCACTTCCACCTTTGCGATTTTTAGCTGGCCGTTGTGCTCCTCCGCGATTTCCTCCAGGATAGGAGCGATCGTCTGGCACGGTCCACACCACTCCGCCCAGAAGTCGGTGAGAACGGGGATATCAGACTTCAGTACCTCCGCATCGAAGGTGTTATCCGTTATATGAATGGGTTTAGCCATTGTCGTCTCCTTTCTTGTTAAGTAAATTTCCCCGGACTCACGTCCGGGGATCTTCTAAGGTAGTATTAGATCTATATAAATGTGTCTGGTCATA
>JACZXR010000343.1 GCA_022571535.1 Deltaproteobacteria bacterium
TGGGATAGGCCTCTGAACAGGCAAAGGGTTTATACCGGCGTCGGTTATCTTGTGCCATTTACCCTGAAACGTCACAAGCTCCCGAGTCCAGAGCGCCCGGAGCACCTCGATCTGTTCTTCTGACCGGCGTCCTCTATTATGGAAGTTCTCGCCCAGGGCCTCGTATTCGACCTCATTCCACCCGATCCCAATGCCCAAGCGCATTCGGCCACCGCTCAATACGTCAACGGCCGCAGCTTGTTTAGCTACCAACACTGTCTGCCTCTGAGGAAGAATAACTATGCCCGTAACAAGCTCAATCTTCCGCGTAAGGCATGCCAGAAAACCAAACAAGACAAATGGCTCGTGGAACATGTCCGTGTGCGAGTACGGACGACTCCATCCCGGACGGCTAGCCGGGTTGGCGCCAACGATGTGGTCAAACGCCATCAGGTAATCATAGTTGAGCGCCTCAACGGCCTGGGCATAGTCCCGGACGGCAATCGGGTCCGCACCTATCTCTGTTTGCGGAAAGACAACTCCCATTCGCATTGGTCGTCTCCTTTAGCTGTCCATTTATAAAATAGTATATAAAAGGCTCAAACTTTGACAATGAGGGGGGCGTCTGTGGCTTCTGAATTACGTATTTCTTTCCGTCCTCCTCTTTTCAAAGGACACACATTGATCAGGGGTAAATGCCATAGTGCGAGATCAGACCCCCTAGTCTGTAGACCCGACCCCTTTGACTTGCTGTCACAAAAGTTTTGGCACCGCCAGATACCCGGCAGTATATTCAATCCGTAAGGGATGGGTAATAGAGAGAATCTCTACGGAAGCAGGCAGGAAATGTTAAATGTAAACCCCTGACTCCCCTTTCTTAAAGGGATTGAACAAGCCTCTTCCAACCAACAACCGTAGACTTGATCATTTTATAAGTTGCTATCTTGCAAGCCTGACCCGCTTTTGACCCCCATGACTCATCTCATATCAATACTTCAAAAGCCTGACCCCCTTCTAGGAGCGACTATGGTACCGATCATCGAGGTGCTATTGGCTCCATGCCGCTTTTCGTGATGGCGTGGGCCGCGTCCGGCGATGCGAGGAATCTGATGAGCGCGTGAGCCGCATCCGCATCTCTGGCACCTACGGTGACACCAGCCGAGAATACAGAGACTTTCTGAACTTCAGGCGGCAGCGGTCCAACATAATCTATCCCGGGCACGGGCAGTAGTTCGCTGACCTGCTGGAAGGCGATTTCTGCCTCTCCACGCGCAACCACGGCGCCGACTCGCTCGCCCTCAATTCTGCGGCTCTTAGGCATTACCTGGTCGGCTATCCCGAGGTGCTGAAACAGCTCGGTGGTGAGATAGCGACCGCTTACGCTGGCGGAGTACGCGATGGATTTCGCTTGCAGGAGCGTGCGTTTGAGCGCGTCGACCGAGCTGATGTCCGGCTTGGGCGACCCTGCTCGTACGGCCATACCGATGGCGGAGCGCGCAAGGGGAGTACGGCTTTCGGCCAAAATCATGCCGCCCTTGATCAATTCGACAAGTGCGGCGTCCGCCACAATGACAACGTCTACGGGTTCACCACGTTGAAGCCGACTCGGGATGGAGTCTGGTCCGGTCCCCATGGACGTTGCGGCGGTCACGATTTTGCGCTTCGTAAGGAGTTCGAGTTGGGGGATGAGTTCAAGATATGCTGCGGTAAACGCGCCTGAGGTCATGACCCTGATCTCACTCGACATGGTTCTCATAGAAGGCCTAAACTCTTCCGTTGTGGCCGCTTGGAGCCCTTCGTTGCGACCGCCCTTATCCCCTTTTTGCTACCCTATGATAGGGACGAAAAAATTGCTAAATCAACAAGCAACTTTGGAGGAACACGCTATGTCAAGACCCCCACACGACCAAATCACTCCCATGTCCTCTCTTCCCTCCGGCACGGTCCTGTACTGTCCGGATTGTGACATGGGAATTTACATAACCACACGCAAGGTGGAAAGAGACGGAACGTTCGAAGGGGCGGTCAGATCCCTGGCAGATGCGCCGGAATACAAACGTGGAAGCTCACCCAAAAGATGTCCTTTCTGTGGTACAGGGGTGTGGTGGTATCCACCAGGATACGTGTACACCTTGCAATATGGGTGGGTGGCATGAGGTAAGCGTCCAGGCGTCAGGTCAAATCTCTTTTGGGCTCACCTTTGAAGGAAGCATTGCCATGAGCCAAGAGTAGATTTGAGACGGATAAAAGAGGACAGTTCCCTTTATTCTCCCGGCATGGGATTGTCAATTCCAGTAGCAAGGTGTCCTAGCCCCGCGTTTTCGATATCAAAATGGCCGGTTTAAGCCCTAATTTTGCCTTCTTTTTGCAATATTCAGATTTATAATCAGACAGTTGGCTTGGTCCGACCCGGCGCGGTATCGCATTTATTGCCCCTGCCAGCACTTCAACACATCGGTGGAGGTCACAACTTGCCCGTAGAGCTGGTCGATATTGCTCAGGGTCGTATCCTGTAACTCCTGGGACCACGTCGCACAGAGGTCCTTCAGGACCACCGTGTAGTAGCCATACATGAAACCAACTCTGGTTGTGTTGTCAACACAGATGTCTGTTGATACTCCTGCCATGAGCAATGTGCGTTTTTTCCGAGTTCGCAGAATGAGATCAAGGTCAGTGCCAATGAAAGCACTATAGCAATGCTTGTTGACTATGCTCTCGCCTGAAAGTGGACTGATGCCATGGCAGAAGTCAGCACCCCAGGAACCTCGTTCACATAGGGGATACTCCAGGTGTCGCTTGTTACCGGACCTCATCCGCTGCTCAAGGAATGCGTCAGTCAGATACGGATTGCCCTACGCAAAGTAAAAGCTCTGGATATAAATAATGCTGACCCCTACTATTCTTGCCTTATCAATAAAGTCGACCAACCTGGGAATCATGTCTTCGACCATGGTCAGGTCAATGCCGTCCCGATCAAGTGCCCCGCCTCTGGCGCAAAAGTCGTTCTGAACGTCCACAACAATCAGCGCCGTATGGAAGGGCTCAACCTTTTGCTTCAGCGTAGTCAGCATATTTCCTAGCGTGGACTGAAATCCTTCGTCGAATGTCCGTTTCAGACTCATAACATTCTCCTCTGTTAGATGATGCCTAACTATTAAGTGAGCCGCTTTAGACGGATACAAATGCAGGTCAGCCTATCTCCATAGGCTGCGAGCTACTCAAAACTGAATTGGCCGCAATATCCACCACTTACCTCAACTTGTCAATGCCTTCCTGGGGGACAAACACTGCCAGCCCCGGCGGCCTATCTCACTATTGGCCCGCAGCCTATCTCGCAGTAGCCCTGGGCTACAACTCGGCACGATACCAACTGGGCCGCGCTTGCCTCAGACTGGACAGTAGGGCTATTTCTGTGCAATATCGGCTTCACCTCTAAAGATCAAGCTGTAATCCACCGTTCGGGCCCAGGAGTAGACTCCGACCACTCACACCGATACATGGACGCTAGTGATCCGCGTCTACGATACACCGGCTCTCATAAAAGGCGTCTGGATATTCAATCCGGAGAGGGTGGGCCATAGAGAGAATCTCTACGGAAATATGCAGGAAAAGTTAAAAGTGCCTGATTGTTTTTCCCGCAGAATCGGTAGGGTCGAGGACTGGCGCGGTATCCCGTAGGTGAGACCTATCTGTTAGCCGTCCCTTTCGTTTGACGGTGCCTCACTAGTCTCACCGTAAACCCGT
>JACZXR010000344.1 GCA_022571535.1 Deltaproteobacteria bacterium
TTCAATGTAAACCCCGCCTCTTGAGGCGGGCACAAAGCCGATGGGGTTTCCAAAGGGGAGAAGCGGAAGCTCTCCCCTTTGGTCGAACACGGGGACTCAAACCCCGTGTTCGATATAACTTGATACAACACGATATGCGCTTTGGAAAGATAGGCCGCCACGTTGCTTGGTCTTTCAAATTCAACAGCGTAAACTGCATAGGTCATGGATACTGTCCAGAGCAGTTATTCGAGTAAGTAGGCTGCCCCCGGAACTCTATTTTGGGAGGGAAAGTATCCGATTAAGGTTTGTTATGTCAACAATAGTCGAAAAGGAGGTTTGGGCCATGTCTCCAGACGAACTCATAGGCGAATTGTGGGGGTTTGCCCAAGAAGTGCCGATGGAGCAGCATCCGTGGTTTCAGGGAATAATTCAGCACCGCTGGAGCCGAGAGCAGATCATTCTCGGTGAGGTCCAGCACTACTTAAGGGTGCGGACCAATCCTGTTTTTTTCGGCTACATTGCGGTGAATGCGGTAGCAGATAAACAGTACGGGCTCATGGAGGTAGTGCTGGAGAACTTCATGGAGGAACTCTCAAGCCCGCGTAGCCACCCCGATGTTCTCCTTCAGTTCCTCGAGGAGGGCGGAATTTCGCGCGAGGAGGCGGATTCTGCCGAGCCCACCCCGGGAACCATGGCAGCAATCGAGATGATTATCGGGTGTTGCCAAAGGCGCTCGGCACTGGAGGGCGTCGCGATGCTGAGCTTCGTGGAGAGCCAGCATGGAGGACCAGACGGCGTTGCCGCCAAGGCGTACCGTGAGCTTAGAGGACATTACGAATTTTCAGAACGGGCGGCCGAAACCTACCGGCTGCATGCCGAGCAGGATTCCGGCCACGGGGCACGCCAGATCGATGTCATCCGCCGCTATGCCACAGATCTGGAGACCCAGGAAAAGGTGAGACGCGCAGTCAAATTGGGACTGACCGCCTTCACGCTTGAGTGGGACGGGCACGTTCAGGCCATCACGGGAAAGCGCGAGTTCTGGAGCGGGGCTACGCCCCTCAGATTAAGCCAACTACCTGTGCGGCTCCCCGTGATGCACCGTCAATAACAGCCCGCTTTGCCGTACTAGATCGGCCAATCCTTGGGCATCTGCCTTCGCCACTTTAGGTACTCCGGGTCATCCCCGAAATCCCGGCTAATACGCTCGAGAGCACTGAGCAGTTTCTGAAGATCAAGGTGAAGGGTGTTGGAGACCATACCCGTGGTCTCTTCGAAGTCGAGGCCTCAATTTTTACTTCAGCCGCGCAGCCTCTGGAGTATGTAGCGATCTTTTTCATTCAAAGGCATTGAATTAGACTCCTTTTCTAACTAAGTGGTACCCCCTCCCCGGATAGAGAATCCAACCGGTTGCGTGGTCACCACCTCTGTTATGGTCCGAGGCGCGCCTTGCTCGTCGAACAGGACGCGCAAACGGGCCAGTATGCGCCAAGACTCTCCCGACCAGAACACCCGCAAAATAAGAAAAGCATTTTCGACCACCGACCCTGGTGACTCCCTGCATTCTACTAAGAGCTCCAGTGATGCGCTCTCCCCAGCCAAGATCTCTGGAGGCGGGGCAAGCTCTATTTCCCCGCACCGAAACTGACTATGGGGCAGACGCGCAGCCAGAAGCTCTATCCGCCGCTCACTCAGGTTCTGAACCTGCCAACAGATGACCCAAAGGTGAGATGCGGCCCCGGCTTGCCTCGATACCTGCTCGACAGACACCTTCGGACCAGAGTCTATTTGATTCTGCAAGGATGCCCCAAAAAGATGCAAATTTCTGCTCCCGGGAAATCACAGAGAGGTAATTCTCAGTGGAAGTATCCAAAATAGTGAGTAGCGATGTCAAATCAAAGTCAATGAAGAGATGCCATCTCGGTTTGAATCCCTCTAGACATGCTTGAGTTTTTTCACCAGGTCCGTTCCAATGATGGTTTGCAGGGAGGGAGACAGATTGGGATTCCGCTCGAGAAAGAGTTTCAAGTCCTTCTTTAACCAGGCCACATATTTGGTCCTCTCCACCGCTTTCACGGTTGCAGAAGCACTCTCCCCTGTCAGGAAACTCATCTCTCCAATAAACTGCCCATCGGTCAGCTCGGCTACCAATCTTCCGTCAACCTCGACGGAAACTCGTCCTGAAAAGATAACCATCACGTCGTCCAGGGTCTCTCCTTTCTTGGCAAGCTGTTCAGATGGCCTGGCCTCCAGCCAGCGTGCGATCTTTAGCAATTTGAGAAACTCCACTGGGGTCAAGGTTCGAAAGACCATCTGAAAAAGACGGTTCTCATCATCGGAAAAGCGAATAGGCCTCCTTTCGTATATAAGAATTCCTATTTGGACGATATTCAGGCATATAAAAGCAAAATTCCACAAGATGGGAACCATCAAAGGTTTAGGCTGGAAGTAAAAAAAAGGGATCAGGGAAGAACAGGCCAGTACAGTCAGGCAGCGCAGCCAAAGGATATCCCTGACGGAATAGGAGATAAAATAGAGTATGTTCGCCGAGTGCACGAGGTAATCAATATTTCCCATAATCTTCCCTCCGTATTCAACTACCGCGAAAGTCCTGGAGTCACCCTAGCAAATCGCCAGGGGGATAAGTAACCGAAGCAAATAAATTGAATTTGGCCAACTCTCTATTGGAAGTCTTCTTCATGGGCAATGCTTGTAGGCTAAGATTCTCCCCACTTGGAATTGAAAGTCGAGTCGAAGAAGTGAGCTGATGAAAAAGATTGACATGAATTCTGCTTATAGGATAGTTTCTATAAGAATAAATTGGGTTTGCCATCGGCTTCAACTGCCTATCTTTAACGAGCTGTCAGTTTGCCCCTGCAATTTTCAGCCCGGATTGATAATAGGGAAGGTCCTATGCGAATTGCTCTACCCGACATGATATCGAATTCCTATTTTCCGGCTATTGCTGCTGTGGACCTTGGATTCTTAAAGTCCGAGGGATATGACGCCCAACTCGAGAACCTTTACCCCGTGCCCAAAACCATGGAGGCACTACGTGACGGGAAGATAGATTTCGCTGCCGCTTCCGCCCACGCGACGCTGACGGTGTTCAAAGACTGGAAGGGCGCCAAGTTGATCGCTGCACTGGCGCAAAGAATGTACTGGCTCCTGATCCTGCGAAAAGACCTGGGAGTCAAGCGCGGCGACGTGAACGCAGTCAAAGGTCTCCGGATCGCCGCGGCTCCTGGCGTTGACCTTGGACTGCGTCGCCTCCTCGCCGAAGCCGGAATCGACCCGCAACGTGACAAGATAGAAATCGGGCCCGTCCCGGGCGCAACGGGCTCGAACATTCCGTTTGGCGTTTCAGCCGCCAAGGCCCTTGAAGATAAAAAGATTGACGGCTTCTGGGCAAACGCCATGGGCGCTGAGCTAGCGGTTCGCAAGGGTCTGGGGACCATGGTTCTCGATGTGCGCCGAGGCGACGGACCTCCCAACGCAATCTACTATACATTCGCTGCTATGCTTACGAGCGATAGGGTTATCGAAAAAGACCCCGATGCGGTGGCAGCTGTCGTGCGAGCCATCGTGAAGGCTCAGAGGGCGCTCAAGGAAGACCCCAATAGGGCAACGGAAGTGGGACGCAAACGGTTTCCTCCGGCCGAGACCGAACTCATTGCAACGCTGATTGAGCGGGACCTCCCCTATTATGATCCCACTATTTCTGAGGAGG
>JACZXR010000345.1 GCA_022571535.1 Deltaproteobacteria bacterium
GATGTGATCCCATCACATTAATGGCGCGATGTCCTGGCCTGCGCGTCGGCATGACCATGGAGGCAAGGACGCTATTGGATAGGAGGTGCATTTATGGCCCATACCCTCGAGCAGTTCTCATCAGCGTGTCACCGCATCCTCAAGACTGAGACCGGTCCCGAAGGTCGGCAGAAAATATGTGCTCTCTTGCAGGATGTGCTGAAGGACGGGGAGTTCATCGCCACACACCTCGGCGACGACGTGCCGGAGCGCAAGGTCCTCTACGAGGACTCGGAACTCGGGTTCTGCATCCTCGCCCATGTATACAAAGGCGCCAAGGAGAGCCAACCGCATGACCACGGCCCCTCTTGGGCGATTTACGGCCAGGCCCGTGGTGAGACCGAGATGACCGACTGGGAGCTAGTCGAGCCCGCCAGCGAGGACAAACCGGGAAAGGTGCGCCAGATTAAAACTTACGTGCTCAAACCGGGTATGGCCTACGCCTACAGCGAAGGCGACTTGCACTCGCCGCGACGCTCGGGGCCGACACGGCTGATTCGCATCGAGGGCAGGAACATGGAGAAGGTGCGCCGCCTGTCCTACGAGAGGCTATAGGATCGGGCTCGAATAAATAAATAGGGCCTGGTTAGAAGAGGCAGGTATTGATATCAGGGGTCGCAGGTGCGGTCCTCACTGTGCCTATTTCGCCGACCCTGACGACCATCGCTATCACTATTACTTGTGAAAGTGAGGTCAGTTGTTCGCTGTAAGGACTTGCGCCGTTTTCTCTGCCACAAAGTCCAGCTCTTCATGACTGATTGTTAAAGGGGGTAAAAACCTTAAAACCGTGGGTCCAGCCGGTAGTGTAAGCACGCCTTTCTCTATCAGCTTTAAAATGTGCGGAGTTGATTTTTCCTTAAGCTCGATGCCGACCATCAGGCCCAGGTGGCGTATTTCCCGCACGTTCGCCGGCAGAGAACTCTTGAGCTTGCCTACGAAGTAGTCTCCTTTTTCGCTGGCCTGTTCCTCCAGTCGGTTCTCTAGCATGTAGTCGATAGCTGCGATGGCGGCGGCGCAGGAGAGGGGATTGCCCCCGAATGTGCTGCCGTGCTTTCCCACGGGGGCCTGTACCTTATCCGAGCAGAGCACGGCTCCCATGGGGAGACCGCCGGCGATTCCTTTCGCCACGCACATGATGTCGGGCTCCAGATCAAAGTGGTTACAGGCGAACATCTTTCCGGTTCGGCAGAATCCCGTTTGCACTTCGTCCAGGATCAGGAGGACCTTTCGCTCTTCGCATAGCCTCCGGACTTCAGTGAAGTATTCACGGTTGCCGATATTGACCCCTCCCTCTCCCTGAACGGGTTCCAGGATGACGCCGGCGGTGTTGTCGTTCACATTCTCCGCCAATTTTCCAAAGTTGTTGAAGGGGACATAGTGGAACCCCGCGACGATAGGCTCGAAGTCCTTTCGGTACTCCGGCGTGAAGGTGGCGCTCAAGGCCCCCATGGTCCGCCCGTGGAATCCCCGCATGCCGCAAACAAACTCCTTTCTCCTGGTCGTGAACCGAGCGAACTTGATGGCCGCTTCGATGCTCTCGGCTCCGGAGTTGCATAGAAAGGCTCTCTTGAGGTTTTTCGGGGCGATGCCTATGAGCTTCTCCAGAAGGAGCGCTCTTGTGTCGTTGTAAAAAGTGCCGGTGCAGCTAATGAGCTGCCTGGCCTGTTTCTCGATGGCTTCTATGACCCTGTCGTTGCAGTGGCCGATGTTGGCAACCCCATGACCGGCGACGCAGTCGATATATTCCTTCCCGTTGCTGTCCCATACCTTGGCGTTTTTCCCTCGGACAAGGACCATGTCGCGCTTCGGATAGACATCGAATTCATAGATCTTCTCAAGATTCTTAAAGTCCTTCATTTGATGGTTGTTCCTTTTCCGGCAAGGGCGCCTTTGATGGGATGCTCCACCCTTCCATCGCTGATGACAACCGTCTTTGCTCCGTTGTCGATGAGCTTTCTCAGGGCGAGCATCTTTCTTTTCATCCTTCCTTCCACCTGATCTTCTCGGGCCTTCAATTCGCCTGCTGTGATGGTCTGGATCAGTGAGTTTTCATCATCCCTGTTCTCTAGGTAACCTGGCGCTTCGATGAGCGAGAGGATGGTGTCTGCCCGAAGGGCCTCCTGGAGTACGTTGACAATGTCGTCGTTTTCCGAGTTGATGGCTACATTATTTTCATCGGTGATCGGGATGCAGATGACGGGAACGTAACCGTGGTCCAGTAGCAGCTGGAGGAGTTCTTTGTTGACCCTTTTGGGCTTGCCGGAGTAATCCCTCAAGATCATGACCTTCTCGCCCTTGCGGACCCGGATCCCTTTGTTTCTCTCTCCCTGGATGAGCTTGCCGTCGATGCCCGAGAGACCGACTGCGTTGATGCCGTTGCGCTGGCAGAGCTCCACGATTCGCTTGTTCTTGATGCCGGAGTAACCCATCATGATGGCGTCGATGGCATCCTTGTCGGAGAAGACGCTGGAATAACCTGAGACGGACGTGACGACGCGTGTGGGTTTTCCGAGCTTTTCGGCAATCTCGTCCCTGACGGCGTTGGCGCCGTGAAGGATGAGAAATTTTTGGTCGAGTTCGGCCAAATCCTTGATGACCCCCTCGACATTGATCTCTCTTCCGCCACCCAACTTGACGATGATCATGGGTAAGACCTTACAGTTTGATTCTCAATGTTTTGCCATCCTTCTTCTCCCGGAGGAGCCTCGGAGCAGATGAGGAGCTGATCCTCGTCTTGCCTGTAGTGCATCGTGAAATAGTCGGGGTCTTCGTTGAACACGGAGGCCACGTAGATCGTGACCTTGTCCGCGAGGATGATGTTCATAGCACGGATATATTTTGTCCGCTTCTGGATGACCTCCACGCCTTTTTTAAAGCCTTCCAGCATGTTCCCTTTATCAAAGCGCCTGACGAAGTTGAATATCTTCTCGCCACCAATTCTTCCTTTTTCGGAAATTCTCACCCCCCGGAGCTCTCCGTTAAATATAAAGACATAGGGATCATCGTAAAAGGGCATGTTGTTTTCTATGGTAATACCCTCATCCTTGAAGGCACTTCTGGCGTGACCCAACAGCAAGGTGGTCATTCCGAACTGGGATAGATCGTCTTCCCAGATCGGGTTAATGTTCTTGTAGAGTTTCCACTGTCCGTCCTCTAAGAACGCGCATCCCCAGCCGTGGCCCTGATACTCTTTGCTATGCTGGGAAATATGGGCGAGTTGTTCCAGCTGTTCCTGGACCCCGAAGGGACGGGTGGCTTTAACCAAAAGTAGCCTGCACATTTCTAAACTGGGTGTAGTCCCGGAAACTCGAGGCCCTCGGCTTCCTCGTAACCCTGCATGATGTTGAAGGCCTGGACGGCCTGCCCTGCGCCCCCTTTCATGAGATTGTCAATGGCACTGATAATGACGAGCCGATTCGATCTGTCGTCTCTGGCGAAGCCGATATCGCAGTAGTTGGTTCCAATGAGCTGTTTGGGCTCTGGATGGCGGTGGATGCCTTCAGTGTCCTTGACGATTCTAATGAAAGGTTCATTCCCATAGGTCTGCCGATAGATTTTCCAGATGTCTTTTTCGCTGAGCCTCTCTTGCAAGAAGAGGTGGGAGGTGGCCAACGCTCCTCGAACCATCTCGATTGAAGTAATAGAAAGATGCACCTGGATGGCTCTGC
>JACZXR010000346.1 GCA_022571535.1 Deltaproteobacteria bacterium
GAATGGCTGGCACAACAGGTCGATGTAGCGGTTGACCGGGCGCGATATGATGAAAGGAGAGATAGGGATACTGATCCTGGGGACACATAGGACGCTTTCAGATAGTTTGCCCTGCTGCAATTTACCGGGCGGCTGCGGGTGATGCCCCCGCGTTCAAGGTGGATATGAACCTTGTATGCAATGAAAAGTAGGACTGTCTGCATGAGGTCTTCCTACCCGTGACTCCAATTCTCCTCGTTACCCATCCTTTCTAAATGTGCTCTGGTAGAATGTCGTCATAGTGACGTGTTCCTTGGTGGGATGCGAAACATGGAGTTGCCCGAACGTCAGGGAATAGATAGCACAACCACACTAAGATCGGATTTAATTCTCATCAATCAAGTTCTGTACAATGCAATTCAATAGCTCATTAATTGCGTTTGAGCGGTCTAACACTGAGCAAACCCAGGCCCAGAGCGGTTCTGAGCCTAATTAGAATTGACACTTTTTCGCCTCTGAAAAAGTGCCGCTTAAATGACATCTCATTAATTGAGTCCTGGCCGACTTACGGGGCATAAAGCCTATGACGGTGCAGGTTCCCTTACCTCCTCCCCCTCAAGGCCACTATGGCTGATTAGCCAGTAAAAAAACTAAAATCCTCCCTTGACACCTTCCCTAGATGAGAAGGAAAATCCCCCATCAATGGGGAAATACCTCACCCTTCTCTTTGCTCTTGCACTCATAGTCCTGCCTTGGGAAGCCTCAAGCCACAGAAGCGGCTGTCATCGCTGGCATAGTTGCCCATCAGATCGAGGCACCTACATTTGCGGTGATACCGGTCACTGCTCACAGTGTCCTGACAACCAATACTGTCTTAACCGTAATCCCAGGAGAGTATCCGAGCAAGATAGGGGAGGTAAGACACAGTCTTCCAGAGATCTCTCGGCGCTGACTTTTGACGAAATCCTAGAATTAATACAGCCAATGACTCCGCTGCAGGTCAAGGCATATTTGCAAAGCCTCAAGGGAAAGAAATTGCAAGGGCTAGGAGTGGTAGAGGACGTTATCCGTTCATATAATCCTAGGAAGCGTAGATATGAGGGTTACAACGTTTTGATTAATTTAGGCCCACCCGACTACAGCTTAAGTAAATGGGATGTGGAGGTTAACGTGCCGGAATCTGCGGCCTTGAAGTTGAATGAAGACCAACCTGTCACATTTGCAGGGACCATAGAATCCATATGGATCAACCCATTAAGTAAGGGCTCCCTGCGTCTCACCTTAGAGGATGGGAGTGCGATGGTGACTAAGACAAGTAGGCTCCAGCCTCCTTCTGTAAGGCCTAAGGCACCGGAGGCCAAGAAGCGCCGCCCTGAGCTTACAAGAGTAGTTGGGATAGGCACTTACGAGGTCCGTTCTCCTACATTCGTCTACAGTGAACCACGCGAAGATTCGCGTAAGGTCACTCGGATAGAGGAAGGGACAAAGGTTAACGTTGTAGGTGTTAGGGGAGATTGGTTAGAGATCCGGTCTAAACACGGGAGACCACCTGGATTTATCAGGAAAGATTCTGTGATACCAATGGTAGGCCGTTAGGTTTTCAGGGTCTGCCCGATGACCCAGACGGCGCGGGAGAGCCCCCCAATTTTGTTCTTCGTTTAGCCCCGATCAAACAAAGATTCAGATTGACAGCCCTGATTGGGTGGTGGGAGAATCCTGCAATTAGAAGGCTATGACAATCACAAACGTACTGTGGGTAACAGGTTCATCATGAAGCCCTTTCCTATCGTATTTTTTATAGTTTTGGTGGCCCTAACCGCTGGATGCAAAGAAGACCTAGAGACTCTCTCGGAAGCTAAATCCTGGCCTACTGAGACTATAAGCCAACTTGGTGGCATTAAAGCCCATCTCAAAACTTCTTGGCGTGATGGCCAGCTTTATTACCTGTACTCTGTGAGTCCAGCATCAGAGGATGCCGAAGATATCGAAGAGTTTAATGAGGCTGTCAAGGGAAGCCGGTTAGGAGACCACTATTTCACCGTGTACTTGTACAAAGGGGGCCTTAGCATGGTGGAGTTAAAGGTGCCTTTCGTAAGTATGACCTACGATGTTAATTTTGAAGGGAAAACCACTAAGCTGGAGAGAAACAGTGCAACATCACTATCAGCGGAGAACTATCAGGCTGCGACAACTTGGGATGTTAAGTGGAGCGAGGGTCTGGCACAGCTTTTCCAAAAACCCGCTAAGGAAGAATCGATAGGGTCAGCGCCAAAATCGGCGGTTGAGACAACGACACCATCCGTCACGCACGTGTGGTCAGTGCAAGTCAATGCCTTTGTGCGCCAAGAGAATGCGCGCAGTCTGACTAAAAGACTCAAGGATAAAGGATATGACGCCTATGTGGTTTCCACCAAGATTAATGGCCAGACTTGGTATCGCGTGCGAGTGGGACATTTGGCAACACAGGAAGAAGCGAAGCCGCTGTTACAGACATTGCAGAAGAAGGAAAAATATACCAAGGCGTTTATCGCTAAAGGCAAGTAGTCGGCTTCTTTATGTTTATCAAGCCAGGTAGCCTATTCACAGCTTGTTACAAACAAGGACTACCTGGGCGTTGTTGTTCCTGATGCTCCTGAGACGAAGAGTGAAATCCCAATTGATGCTTATTGTTTTAGGTGTGGCTTTAAGCTGCTCTGGAGGGTTGTGCTGGGTGGTAGACAGCTAGAGCGAGAGGCGAGGGAACAGCGTAGAGGGCTTTGGGGTAAAAGCACGTAGAGGATGATGTTATGGGGGACGTTGGATGGTTGTTTGGGTTATAGTGGAGAGGAAGTCATTCATATCCCACTCGGTCCCCGTATGGACACTCCAGGGGTCTTACACCATGTGATGACACGTGGGCTTGAGCGCCAGCAGATTATTCGGAATCATATAGTCTGGTCCGAGCCGAGGTTGCCTATCTGTGGATCGAGTGGTTAGGACGCAGTTAGGCAGTGGCAGCAAGAGCGTTAGGTCTCCACCCTGCGACGATCTACGAGGCGGTCCTTCGATGCCGCCCAGTGGGAAGAACTGCTCGAGGGTCAATAAACCCGATGAACCCTGCAACGTTATATATTTTAAGTTACCGGGGTTATAAATCCGCAGATTATTATAGTTGGAAGTTATTTTATAGCTGTAAAAAAAGAAACCTCCTGCTAAGAACTTAGGTATGACCCATAAAATTCTTAATACACAGGAGGTTTCAATATGGAACGGTTTGAGGCTAACAGGCTCGAAGCATTTCGTCAATTGAAAAAGGAGATTCGTGGCTCAACAGAGCACCTGATCGTGGGAATCGACGTAGCCAAGGACAGGCACTATGCCTTTATGGGCACAGCTACAGGCAAGGTCCTGTATAAGCAACTGGTCTTCGATAACCACAGAGAGGGATTTGAAAAGCTTATATTGCAGGTAGAGGCCGTTGGAGTCAGGCACGGGTTAACGAAGGTAGTTTTTGGGCTGGAACCGACAGCGAACTATCATAAGCCGCTGGGAGAGTTCCTAATCAGGAAAGAGCATATGGTGGTCCTGGTAGCCTCAGATGCAGTGAAGAAGAACCGCTCTTTGTTGGATGGGCGATGGGACAAACACGACACCAAAGACGCGGATAACATTGCAGATCTGATTTCTCAGGGAAAGTGCGTGTATTATGAATTTCCTAGTGTGGAGCTTCGGGAGTTAAGGAATCTTC
>JACZXR010000347.1 GCA_022571535.1 Deltaproteobacteria bacterium
CTCACCTCCAGTATAGTTGCAGACCGAAGATCATAATGTCGCTAATTGCTGCCATATGTTGCTCCAAATGGGGTATGTCTCGATTATTTTTTACGGATCGGGGTTAGTCACCTGAGGCTTCTACCACCAGGCTTTTCGATGCTGGGCCGGCGGTAGTTTGACAGAGAATAGGGGAGAGGGGTATCTTATTTCTGAGGCACCTGATGAAGAGGTTCTGGCTGCTTGTTCCCGTTTTGGCTTTTTACTGTGCTCTTTCCCTAGCTCGTGAGACAGAGGCAGATATCTATGCCTATAGAGACTCGCGAGGAGTGCTCCGATTTACCAATGCTCCTACGCATTCTTCATATCGCGTTGTCATTCGGACGCCGCGTAAACGTCCGTCTTCATCCTCTCGCTTTCCTCGTCGATTTGAGAGGATCGTTCGTTCCGCTTCAGACCGCTACGGTGTGGACCCTAATTTGGTTAGTGCAGTGATAAAGGTCGAATCCAACTTCAATCCTCGTGCCGTCTCTCGAAAGGGTGCCAGGGGGTTGATGCAGCTCATGCCGGAAACAGCGCGCAATCTTGACGTTGGTGATATCTACGATCCCACAGAGAACATTAACGGGGGGGTGCGCCATCTCAAACTTCTTCTCGACCGCTTTGGCGGAAATCAGCGGTTGGCTCTGGCGGCGTATAACGCGGGTGCAAAAGCTGTTGAGCGGTACAGGGGCGTTCCCCCATTTTCAGAGACGAGAAAATACGTCCGCCTCGTTCTTCGCTACTATCGACTCTACGGTAACAATGAGGGCGTCTCCCTCACTGAGCAAGTTAAGCGATAAGATGGGTCATTGATCGCTCCCACATGTGGACCGTTCCTAATCTGCTGAGTCTTTTTCGGATCGCAGTTATCCCTGTTTTTGTTTACCTCCTTACCTTCACAGACCCTCTTTTCAGTGCCCTGGCTGCACTGCTCTTTCTTGTTGCCTCTGTGACGGATTTCTTCGATGGTTATCTGGCGAGGCGCAATCAAACCGTTTCCGATTTGGGAAAGATACTTGACCCTTTGGCGGACAAACTGATTATTGTGGCAGCGCTGATTATGCTAGCTGCCTTGGACCGGCCGGGAGGTGGGGTGGTGCCTGCCTGGCTGGTTGTGGCGGTGGTGGGACGCGAGACTGCAGTAACCATCCTTAGAGGGATCGCCTTAACAGAAGGGATTGTGATTGAGGCAGAAGAACTCGGTAAATACAAGTTAATCATGCAAGTGTTCGCAGTCTTTGCTTTAGTCCTTCATTATCCGTATCTCGGTATCGATTTCTACGTCACAGGTATGTATTTTCTCGTCCTAGCTACTGTGATTGCATTATGGTCTGCTGTAATTTACCATGTTAACTTTTTTCGCTTGCTCCATCAGCGGACCGGCATGGACAGGCCGGGGATAAATTGACAGGCGATTCGTTTTGGTGTACCAAGGAGTCAAGCGCGGGTGTAGCTCAGTTGGCTAGAGCGTGTGCTTGCCAAGCATAAGGTCGTGGGTTCGACCCCGATCACCCGCTCCATCTTTAAGCCCCTGGTAAATCAGGGGCTTTTTGTTGTTTCCAGATGCGCTGACTCATCTCGCCTCCCCGCCTGCACCTTCAGCGTTCACGTTGGTTTCACTTTTTTGGATAGAATTCTCGACATTTTCTCTCTCCGGCTCGCTGTTCCATGCAGACAAGCTTTTAAAACAATTCTGTTAAATTTTAACCTGTCCAGGGCGCCTGTACGACCTGGAACCCGTCAAGGAACAAAATCAGGGCAAAACTACCTGAGAGACCTAAAGTTTTCTAAGTATCTGCTGGAAGAGGATCAACAGGGACCGGATTCTTGCTTGGGCAGGAGAGGAAATCTAAATACCGAGGCCGAGTTTTCTGCAGAAACTGTCGGCAGAGATGGGAGAGTATCAGGACGTGAGGTAAAAGGTGCAAGTAGATCCGGGGTGAGTGAATGAACTACCCCACGCAAGCTGCGGGGTATCTGAAGCGAGATGCTTTGCTTGGCTCAGCATGACAGACCAATGTCATTCTGAGGCTGAAAGCCTAAGAATCCCTCTTCAAATCCGCAGCAAGCTGCGGGGAATTAACTCGTAGAGATTAAAGAATGAAAAAGAACAGAAGGAATGACCCGATCCATCTTCGTCCGCATTTCTGGATATTCGCAGAGATATTGACGACTCTTTTGATGAAGTCGTTAAACCACTCTAAGCCAAGTTATACGATGAAACAGCCCCAACTGTCTGCCACTCTTTGAATAGGCTTTCACCGTCCCCGGGTATTTCGACAGTTACAGTTGCCGCGGTCGGTTTATGAACAATCGGCGAAAGAACAATTCCTTTTTCTCTGACAATGTCGAACTGGTATTCAGTGAGATCGATATCAGTCCCACGCATCTTGCTCAGCAGGAGGGTGCGGATCAGACCTTTTTCCCCCTGAGCATATTTAAGCACAACCACACCACTGACCGGGAATTCCACTGCCTGATGACCACCCATTCGGCCATCGTTTAGAGCGTACGAGGTAAGCAGATTGGTCGTCTCCATGTTTTCCTGCAGGGCGTGGATCAGTATCCGAGATCTGTCTCGGAGGTCGTCGGTCGAATCGGGAGAGGCGATGAGCGGTCCCACAGGATCAATAACTACTCGAGAGGCCCCTACTCGCTTCACATAGCTGGCAAGATCTTCCACCGTCTTTGAGATTCCGATCTCCTTGTTTTTGCCCAACCCCATGCGAGTGCTGAAAAAAGGAGATGCATCGAGAATCAGCAGCTGCTTCTTTTTTGCATATTGGTTAAGGTCACAACCCATGGAGGCAGCCTCTTCTAGGATGTCAGCAGGGGATTCATCTACAGCCACATAAACTGCCTTTTCCCCATCCATGAGACCTCTGAGAACAAACTGAATACAAAAGATGCTTTTGCCCAAGCCCGCTTCCCCTGTGATAAGATAAGACCCGCCTATCCGGAAGCCCCCTTCAATGAGAGGATCAAGGTCGGGAGTCCCTGAGGACAGCGAGGAGTTGCTGGTCGGCTCGCCCTTCGACTACCAGAAAGCGGCGTTACTCCTCATACCCGACGACATGCCGGCGCCATCGGCCGAGGGTTACTTGCAAGCCATCTCCCGAGTTTTGACCGACCTCGCCCGGTCTTTGGACGGCCATACCATGGCGCTCTTTACTTCCTACTCATCCCTTCGGGCCGTGGCCCAGCGGGTGCGCGCGCCCCTTATGGCAAACGGGATCCAAGTGCTGGCCCAGAGCATAGACGGCTCGCCCCAGCAGCTAATGGCCCGGTTTAGCGAGAACCCCCAGAGTCTGCTCCTTGGCACCAGCAGTTTCTGGGAAGGCGTTGACGTACCCGGCAATGCGTTGCGGGCGTTGGTGCTGGCAAAGCTCCCGTTTCGCGTGCCTACCGAGCCGTTGACCGCCGCACGAATGGTCATGTTGACGCGACTGACCGGGTCGTCGTCGGAGACCACCACCGCCAGTCGCTGCCCGGACACATTGGGCACGAGATGCGGATCGGGAAAGCTGGCGATCGGCACCGCGCGGGCCGTGGCGCAGAGCGCCAGCAGCGCAGCCGTCAGGGCGATCGAAAACAGCCGCATTCCACTTCTCCTTCCAACCATTCCTACCCCGGTACGGGCGGGCAGGGTTTCGGCGGCAGTGACGATACTCTTATTGTATCTA
>JACZXR010000348.1 GCA_022571535.1 Deltaproteobacteria bacterium
GTAGCGGGGGAATTTCATATCGCTGCATTCCTCCATGGGTACAGGCCGGCGGGAATGAAACAGCAGGGAGCACCGGTGAATATAAAAATGCTTGATCCGTTTATCACCAAACCCAGTCCCATTTTTCTCGCAAAGCACTCCCCTCATCCCCACGCCTCGCTCCTTCTTTATGACTACCTTCTCTCGGAAGAAACCCAGAAGATTGTGGGGGAGGATCTTGGTCGGGGCCCCGTAAGGATTGGTACTCGGGAAAGGTACCCGGAGCTCAAGCGTGACCGTTATCAAATCGTCAATCCAGACACGGCAGGACCCAACCTCCGCAAGCTGCGTGAGTTTTTCGACCAGGTCTTTGGTACCAGCGGTTAGGGCGTGTGAATCGAAGGAGGGGATTCGAGTTATTGTCGCAGGCCGTACTCCGCTGACACGGCCTCCGAAGAGTCGAAATCCACCAGGGTTCGGAACGTGGCAAAGGTTGGAAAATTCATAGGCAGCGAGCCTCGCTGACAAAGGTCCAGTGCCCGGTCGGGCGTTATCCACATGCTGGTGTCCGGCCCCTGAGAAACGGAGCTGAGCGTCTGGTCCGGCTGAAGGACAGCGAGAAAGAAACGGGTATCAATACGAGTAGGGGAATCCTCCGGCGCTAACCACTGGGAAAAATATACCAAGCGTGCCGTGTCACAGAAAATTCCCTCTGACTCCAGAAGCGTCAAAAAATCTTTAGTACCTTCGATTAGGGCTTTGTGTCCCTGTGCCATGTTCTCCCTTAACCTGCGATCACTCATATCCAGGGGGCAGCCATTCTCGGTGGTACCCAGAAGGATACCCGCCTTTTCAAAGAGCCCTCTGATCCCGGTCACCCAGAGGCCTAGAGAGAGCTCGGGTGTGAGTTCGCTGCCGATTATATTCCGGGCCTCTGCCCTGCTAATGCCACGGCAGCGCTTCAGGATACCCTGTGAGCAATCTTCTTTTTTGACGCCTTCACCCGGAAAGGAATAGATTCTTCCGTGATTCATCGTCTCTGTAGAACGACGGGATAAGAGAACTTCGAATCCCCCGGTCGCCTCTGGCCGGAGAAGGATGACCGCTGCGGCACTTTTGGAACACTGGCTCTCTGTCATTGTTATTTCGTGGGCAGGACCCAAAGCCACGTACGTGAGTCCGTGGTACGGGGTTTACCAGAATGAACCATCCTAGTGCAATAGATAATTAGGTAACTCCGCGGCTTGCCGCGGGGTTGCCTAGTAACCTGATTATACTTTGTGTCCTTCGTACTCTTCGTGGTGATATTTCTCTCTTGCTGAAACAGACAAGAGACTGCGTCCGGCTTCACTGGCCTGCTAAACCGTCAGCTCCTGTGACATGTGATAGTATTTGTCTACCACGAAGCACACGAAGATCACGAAGAATTTACAATCAAATTATATCGGTCCCTGCGTTTCAAAGCCCGTGGTCGATATAACTTGATTGCTTTCAGGCTCAGAGAAGAGAGAGGGTAGCGGCGCAGTGAGGATATCGCCACCCAGCGCCAGTCTGGGTTGGGGAGGTGCGAAATGCGGTAACCAGGGAAGAAAAAAAGAGACGCCCGTATCCTACGGTAGGTAATGCTGTGACGGATCTCTCCGATCTCAAAGACAGGCCTTGCCCTCTGGCCCAACCCTTTGAGATGACGGGCCAGCGTTGCCTTTACGGTTTCTCGAGCCTTCCTCTCTCCTCCGGGGATCTCCCAGAGCCCTTCGAGCAATCCATTTTGATCCCTGCGGTGGAGCAGGATCTTGCCGTTATTTTGAATGAGAGCCAATGGCCATTCGATGTTCTTTACCTTGCGGCCTCGCGCCGGTCCGATCTGCGACGGGAAGATGCCCGAGCTTTTAGCGATGCAGGTTGAGGCCAGAGGACACGCAGGGCAGGTGGGATCCCGAAAATGACAGATCGTGGCCCCGAGCTCCATAAGCGCCTGGTTGAAGTCCCCTGGGCGAGAGGGCGAGACCAATCGCTTGTCGATCTCTTGAAGGTCCTTTTCCCTGTTTGTGTTAAACGATCTGGCAAGGACCCGACGTGTGTTTCCGTCCAGTGCGGGAAACGGCTGATTAAAAGCGATGCTCATTACCGCCCCTGCAGTGTAGGGTCCGACTCCAGGCAGAGTAAGGAGGGCGTGATAGTCTTGTGGCAATTTGCCTTTGTGCTCGCGCATGATTTTCCGCGCGGCCTTTTTTAGATTTTGTGCTCGGCGGTAGTAGCCGAGACCGGACCAGAGAGCCAGGACCCTATTTAATGGGGCCCGATCCAGAGATGAAATCGTAGGGAAGGCCGTAAGGAAGCGAAGATAATAGGGAAGGGCGGTCTTGACCTGAGTCTGCTGGAGCATGGTCTCTATGACCCAGATGGCGTATGGATCCTGCGTGTCGCGCCAGGGGAGGGCACGCCGGTTTTTGTCGTACCAGCGGAGGAGTCTACGTCGGATTTGGTTGATCTTCGATGCGGGATTCATCTCCAGGATCGATCGAGGCTTAGGCCTCATGTCTCTAAGGATTCGTTGTCCCGACCATGATGGCGAGTGTCGTCTCGCCGTTGCTCTCCTCAACCATGATGAGCACGCTTTGATTGTTCCTCGTGTAAACGAGTAGGCCGCCTCCCGTCACTAAGCTGGCATACGGGTTCCACCCATCGAGCGGCATCCGCTTCTGGTAAAACGTGATGACCTCGTTCGGGTCAACGCCGCCCTGGTAAGCCTTCTGGCCGCCTTTAAATCCGGGGACGGTCATCTCGATCCTCTGATCTGTGGTCCTATTCATTCCCGGCGGAATCGGGATGCTTACCCCTGCAATAACCACATTCGTTTGTGCGGCAGCATCAGGGACAATGAGGGAAACCAACAGGAGTAGGGCCGGGAATAAATTGAGAATTTCGCGCACCAACGTAGACGCGCAGATGCTTTTGTGCGAGAATCCGCCCATGTTTCCAGATCCTGATTTCACAAGGTTTGCTCTTTATACCACAAATCTATCCAAGTCAATTTCGGAAATCCAGTCCCTCAGCAATCTCTCTTTTGCTCTTGAGTCGTTGTGATATCTCGGGATTGCTAATTCGTCAAACACCCGTTCGGTATGGACAGAGCTGGCGGTGAGGTCTTTTTCGGATGCAGGCTTTACTGAGCGCAATTCGTGAGTTGGGTTCGGAACGTCTTTGGCTGCTCGGAGTGATAACCACTGGGCATTCTATTGTTCACTGGTTCCAGCAACTCTTTCCGGTCATACTTCCCTCCATCAAGGCAGGGCTTGGACTCAACGATGTGCAGGTAGGTGCCATTGCCACAGCCAGGCAGCTTACTGCAGGTATCCTGAATCTGCCCACGGGAATGCTGGCAGATTCGCTTATTCGTTACCGGGCCTTCATCCTGGCGTCGTCTTTGGCATGCATGGGGATAGCCTATTTTCTATTGGGAATCGCGCCTAGTTTCACCTGGATTCTACTTGCAGCGCTATTGGTCGGGGTCGGCACTGCGATATGGCATCCCGCAGCAGCAGCCTCCCTGTCCAACCGGTTCCCGGAACGCAGAGCTACGGCCCTTGCAGTCCACGGGATGGGGGCCACCGTAAGCGACACCATCACTCCTATAGCGGTTGGGGCGTTGTTGATGACGTTTCAGTGGAGAAACTTCCTGGAATTTCAAATTGTTCCTGCAATG
>JACZXR010000349.1 GCA_022571535.1 Deltaproteobacteria bacterium
CATTTTTCTCTTTTGGTCTCGGCTATCGGCAACAGGAGCTGGATGCCTTTGGCTTAACTAAGGCAGATCGGTTCCGGAGGTTTATCGAGGGGGTTGAGATTATTAAGCGGTTGTGGACAGAGGATGATGTCTCTTTTAGTGGCAGACAATTTGTCCTTAGGGGGGTGACCATTGCGCCGAAGCCACTCCAGAAACCCAGGCCTCCCATTTGGATTGCTGCAAATGGGGACAAGAGTGTATGCCGTGCAGCACGGGTTGGGGACGGCTGGCTTATTGGTCCTCACTCGGCTATCGAAGAGCTTGAAGGACAGGCTAGGCTCTTCCGAAAAAGCTGGACAGAGGCAGGGAAGCTGCCCGAAGCTGCTTCCTTGGTCATCATCAGGGAATGCTTCGTTGCGCCCAGCCGAGAGGAGGCAGTCGAAAAGGCCCGTCCCTATCTTGAGAAGTTGTACCGTGACATTTACGTAAAATGGGGTCAGGACGAGGCCATGGAAAATCCTGATGAGCTTAAGTGGAATTTCGAAAGATTAGCGCGTCATCGCTTTTTGCTCGGGTCACCTGAAGACTGCATCAGAGAAATCAGTGAGTATGAAAAAACGCTTGGAGTAGCCTTTATGCTTGTCCGTTTTGACTGGACTCCCGGACTCCCCCAAGAAAGTATCCTAGCTGCAATAGAACTCTTTGGCCGTGAGGTAATTCCCCGCTGCAATGGCGGAGGTGGCGCAAAGGCATAGCCTCAGGTCCGAGAGAAACGGCCAAAGAGGCTGTGCTTGGTGTTCTATGGCCCTAGAAGAGCCGGTCATCATGGGTCAGTGGCTTCGGCCAGGGGTCCCTATCATACAAAATTACACACACAGTGATACATCACCCCTCCGTGAGGAGAGGTTGACAGGTTCTTTGTCGATGGCCTAGACTTTTTCTTCCCGATGGGGGATAAGTACGTCAGGATTTCCAGATGATGTTTAGCGGTTTCTTACAATCTCAATAGAGAGGAGAGTATGCGATGAAGCAGATCAACCGACGGACGTTTCTTAAGGGGGTAGGGGTCCTTGGGGGAACGGCACTGGGGCTTGGTGTCATGAACCCGTACGAGGCACATGCACGGAGACAAGTGGTCCGCTACGGGTTTGCCGCAACGGACATTCGGAGGCTGGATCCGATGGCTGGACCAAACTCTACGGACAAGACGGTTCTTGTCAATATCTACGATGGGCTGATCGATACAGCCTCCGGAGAAGTCAATGTAGAGAAGTTACAGCCGGGTTTGGCCGAAAGCTGGGAAAGCTCTAAGGATCTTCGAACGTGGACCTTTCATCTCCGAAAGGGGGTTGAGTTTCATAGCGGTTACGGCGAGTTCACCTCGGATGACGTGGTTTTCTCCTTGAACCGAGCCCGGAATAAAAAAACGAGCCGTTACTTTAAAAGCTATAAGCTCTTCAAGGAAATCAAGGCTCTGGACAAATACAGAGTAAGGATCACCCTTGAGAAACCCCAGACGGGAGTGCTTTTGCTGCCCAACTTGCTGGGCTGGCAAGCCGGAATGACCATGAGCAAGAAGGCTGCAGAAAAGCTCGGGAAAAAATTTAAGACCCATCCCATCGGAACAGGCCCCTTTGCGTTTAAGGAGCATATTCCCCAAGAGCGGCTTGTCCTGGTGCGCAATGAGAACTACTTCCGGGGTACACCCAAGATCGAGCAGGTCGTGTACCGCTTTCTGCCGAATTCGAGCAGTCGGGTTCTGGCATTCAAAGCGGGAGAGCTAGACCTCATTGAAATGGATCGGGAACAGCGGGCAATCGACCAGGTCAAGGGTCCCGGTGTCATCATCGAAGCCTTTGGTCCTCCTACAGTGATGAAGCTCCACATGGACAGGACCAGGAAGCCGTTAAACGATATCAGGGTGAGGCAAGCCATTGCCTATGCCATCAACCGGAAGGAAATCGTGCAATTTATCGGGAAGGACGTGGCTGAACCGCTGTATTCGGTAATTCCTTCACACTTTGTTGGCGGCTTGCAAGAGATACCCGCGAGCCTGAGGTACGATTACAACCCTGAGAAGGCGAAGAAGCTCCTAGCTGATGCTGGGCTGCCGGACGGCTTCACCCTTGGTCCTGTGTTCATAAGCGAGAAGGCGATGTTTCGGCGCCCCATGGATCTGATTCAAAACCAGTTGAGCCGGGTGGGTATCAAGATCGAAGTGAATGTGATTGCGCATCCTGCTTGGCATAAGAAAAACGATGAGGGAAGCAATCCCCTGGTCTACCGAGCTGCCACTCGGTTCCCTACAGCAAACTTCATCCTAGAGGAGTTTTTCTCGGTGGGTGCAAAGCGGAACTTCTCCCACACCACCGTTGCGGAAGCAGACCTAAATCGTGCGAAAGGGGAGATGGATGCGGAGGTTCAGAAGAAGTTGTGGCGTCAAGCGCAGATAAAGATCCTGGAAGATCTGGCAGCTTATCCGACTCACGTGACGAAAATTATCATCGCACGCAAATCCTACGTGGACCTGGGCTTCAGTACATTAAAATCAAATTTGTGCATATGCGTGCCCATCAAGTGGAACGCAAGACTGACGTGATCCAGACTTCGAGGAGGGGGCGAAGGCGATTTTGAGAAAATGAAGATATCCCGATGATTCGTTATGCAGTTCGGCGGAGCCTTATGGCAATTCCTACCATGTTCGCCGTCTTGCTCTTTATCTTCTTCGTGATGAGGATCCTGCCGGGAGATCCGGCCTACGCGATCCTCGGCGATGAGGCTCCGCCGGAGGCCTTGGAGCAGTTTCGCGAGAGCTGGGGGTTAAACGATCCGCTCTTGGTGCAGTTTGGGAAGTATGCCGGCGGGTTACTCCGGGGCGAGCTGGGGATCTCTATGGCTAACAGTTTGCCGATCCTGCCGCAGATCTTGAGGGCATTGCCTTATACGTTGGATTTAACGCTGGCAGGATTGGCTGTGGGATTGCTGTTCGGCATCCCATTAGGGGTTTTTACTGCCCGGTACCGCAATACTTTCATCGATTACTCCGCACGAATCTTCTCGCTGGCAGGTCTGTCTACTCCGTCCTTTTATTTGGGAATTCTCTTGATCTTCTTCTTTGCGTACAAGACTGATTTTTTCCCGGTCATCGGTGCCGGAGACTTAAGCGACCCCTGGAGCCGTCTCCATCACTTGGTTTTGCCTGCCCTGAGCGTGGGGCTGACGCAAATGGCCTATATCACGCGCGTGACCCGATCCTCTTTTTTGGAGGTCATCAACGCGGAATACATTCAGACGGCCCGCGCCAAGGGACTTAAAGAACGAATCGTTATGTACAAACATGCCCTAAGAAATGCCCTAATCCCCGTGATCTCCGTGGTGGGTATCTACGTGGGAATCCTGATCGGGAGTTCTATCTTGGTGACCATTGTCTTTAATCGGCCTGGTCTGGGTAAACTCATGGTGGGGGCAATCAACACTCACGACTATACCATGCTGCAGGCCATCATGGCCTTTTATGCGGGCATCATTGTCATCGTCAACCTCTTAACCGATCTATCCTATGGGATTGTTGATCCTCGGATCAGGTATAAATGATAAGGGCTGTCGCTCGGGAGGCCTAGTTCGTGCTGCCAAACCAAAGACGCAGGAAGATCGCTCGAGCGATCAGAAAAAACAAGACTACGCTAGTAGGGATCGT